>JAGBYI010000182.1 GCA_017628845.1 Bacteroidaceae bacterium | reverse complement strand
CTTACCAAGGATGCGCTCTACCACTGAGCTAAAGCAGCAACATTCCCTCTTCTCTTTGAGCGGAAGACGGGGCTCAAACCCGCGACCCCCAGCTTGGAAGGCTAGTGCTCTATCGACTGAGCTACTTCCGCATACCTTATTTATATATACGACTCAAAAGAGGGTGGGTAGTGATGGATTCGAACCACCGAAGGCGTAAGCCAGCAGATTTACAGTCTGCCCCATTTGGCCACTCTGGTAACTACCCGTATGCCTATTTGCGGATGCAAAATTAGGCATATTTTTTGAAACGACCAAAACTTTTATGAGTTTTTAGCGTCTAATCTATTTATTTTTGTGCTTTTCTATCTGGCGACCCAGTATTTCGCACGTTTTATCAATCGCTTCTTCAAACGTGTCGCATGTTTCGGAAGCAAACAAGCTCTTACCCGGAACATCAGCCTTAATATCAACCTGCTTGTTCATTGCAGTTTCAGGCTTCACGACCTTTAATGACACCTCTACCTTTCCTATTTCGCTTTCGAAGCGTCCCAGTTTACCTACTTTCTTCTCAATGAAGTCTTGAAGTCTCTCGTTCACATCAAAGTGAATCGCCTTGATTCTAATGTCCATAAATCCTCCTTTTCTTTTTAGGCCCTGGGATGAGCCTGGTTATACATTCTCTTCAGTTCTTCAAATGTTGTATGGGTATAGATTGCCGTTGTTTCCAAACTTTCATGTCCCAACAACTCTTTTACCGACTGGAGATCTGCAGAGTTATTCAGCAATGAGGTTGCGAAACTATGTCTCAAGACATGCGGGCTTCGCTTGGACTGCATGGTTACGTTGGCAAGAGTGCCCCTAACCAACTGACGAAGTTTCGGATAGTTAATTCTTCTACCGCTCCTTTTTGTAACGAAAAGCGCCTGAGTATCGGCTTTACCTTCAAGAACCTTCTCGCGTTCTGCAAGATAGACCTTAAGCGAGGCGACCAACTCTGGAATCATCGGGATAAGACGATGCTTATTGCGTTTACCCACGACACTTACCACAGAGTTCTGCAAATCGACATCAGCAACATCCAAACCTATCAATTCTGCGGCACGCATGCCTGTAGCATAAAGCATTGTGACAAGCGTCTTGCTGAGTCTGCCCTCATACGTTTCCGGAAACCCCAAATCGTCCAATAGGCAATCCAAGTCTTTTTCTCTTAGGAAACAGGGCAAAGGCTTGCTTTTCTTAGGAGCACTTACGCCATAGGCAGGATCCACCGTCACCAGACCTCGCTTCAGCAGAAAGCGATAGAACGATTTCACGGCACTGAGTTTTGGATATACACCGGCAGGAGCAACCCCTCCGTCCAGCAACGCCACTACCCATGAGCGTATGACATCAGATGAAACCGTTTTCCAAGTCAACTCTTCTTCCAAGGATTTACAAAATAGCTCAAACGCTTTCAAGCTACTGCTATAAGACACTACCGTAAGTTCACTATAGTTACGCTCGTATCTCAGATAAGCAATAAATTCCTCGAACCAAGCATCCATTTATATTCCTCTTATGCTTTTTCTGAGGATAAAGATAGACATTTTTTCGGCAACTTCAAAGGGGATGCCTCAAAAATTAAACTTCTTTAATACTTTACGGAGGATTAGTCCTCTACGCGCTGAAGCTGCTGAACATAGATAGCACGCTCCATCTTCAGACGGTTCTTAACAGAGGGCTTGTCAAACTGCTGACGGGCACGAAGCTCCTTAACAACACCAGTCTTCTCAAACTTACGCTTGAACTTCTTCAATGCGCGCTCAATGTTCTCACCTTCTTTTACAGGTACTACAATCATTGTTTTTAATTATGAATTAGTTAATATTATGCAAAACGTACATTTTGCGGCGCAAAGGTACGACCTTTTTATGAAGTAGCAAAGGATTTTAATGAAAATTTACATAAAGGCACACCAGGACAGCATGTTCTCAAACGAAAGACACGTTTGAACATTTCCCGACGCCCCCCCCTATGCGCTCTGCAAGGAGCAAATGAAAGGCTGTGCCATAACCACGGCACAGCCTCCATACCTATATATAATATATATAAGGTGTATTCTGCTCTAAATCGATTACAGATTGGGATTCTCCTTTGTCCAATCCTCAACTGCAGGAATAATACCCAAAGCGATAATCTCGTCGCGCATCTTACCCAAGTGCTCAACAGAAGACTGCAACGCTGCCATTTCCTCTGCAGTACCTTCGGGAGCAACATAGTGAACACCGTCAGCATCGATTGTTGTAGGCATAGCCATCATTACATTCTTGTAACCCAGTTCCTCGCTGTTAACATAGCAACCTGCGGGCAGAGTGTAGGGAGCGCCACCCATAGCAGCCTCAATCATCTTGATTGCGCAGTAAGAGGGGCTCTGGAATGAGCTGCGGCCACGGAGCTTGATGATGTTAGAACCACCCTGAATGGTATTGTGCTTAATCTCAGCCCAACGCTCCTCAGACAATCCCATTTCAGCCAAAGGCTTGCCATCAATCTTAACCTGAGATGCGAATACAGCCATCTGCTCGCCATGACCGCCATAGGTCTTGGCACCGGTAACCTTGTCCTGCTGAACACCGAACTCCTTAGCCAAAGCCTGCTGCAGACGTGTAGAGTCCAGAGCAGCCAGAGAAGTCAACTGGTTGGGTTTCAAGCCAGAGTGAATCAGAGCTGTGAGAGCTGTTACGTCAGCGGGGTTGAAGATAACCACAACGTGCTTTACATCGGGGCAGTACTTCTTGATGAAGTCACCGAACTCAGCAGCAATCTGACAGTTGCCCTTCAGCAGATCCTCACGGGTCATACCATCCTTACGAGGAGCGCCACCAGAAGAAACGATATACTTGGCACCAGTGAAAGCCTCCTCGGGGTTAGTAGTCCAAGTGATGTTAGCACCGGGGAAACCGCAATGTGCCATCTCGTCAGCTACACCATGAACACCAGGCTCGAAAATATCATACAAACAAATGTTGGGAGTCAGACCCAGCATCAAAGCGCTCTGTACCATGTTAGAACCGATCATACCACCGGCACCAACAATAAGAAGTTTTTCGTCAGTCAAAAAAGCCATAATTCTTAATATTTAGTGTTTAAACAATATTTATTCCGAACAAAGATAATGCTTTTTCCAATAAGACACAAAGCAAATGTGTTATTTTTACATCATGTCACCATGTTTTGACACCTATGTTTTACAAATCAACTCAGATAGCGAGCGTTGCGTCCTTCAACCAGTCTTTTTCCTGCTCGGCAGCAAGAAGAGGCAAAAGCATTTCCCTCACCCTCTTGTGATAATCATTCAGCCAACAGCGTTCATCGCATGTAAGCATCTCCGCAACTATCAGTTTTCTTTCATAAGGGCACAGGGTAAATGGTTCAAATTTAAGGAAACGCCCGAAGTCATTTTCCTGTGCAGGCACGCATAACAGGCAGTTCTCTATACGTACTCCAAATTTTCCTGGCAGATAGATTCCAGGTTCATCCGTCAGAACCTGCCCAGGACAAATAGGAAGCACGGTATCCGATCTGTGGTTCTTCCTAATCTGCGCCGGTCCTTCATGCACTCCAAGCACATGCCCTACCCCATGGCCTGTACCATGACCGAAGTCATAGCCTTCACGCCACATAGCGGTTCTGGCTGCCGTATCCAACTGCAGGCCCGTTGTTCCCTGCGGGAAATGCATGGCCTGTAATTGCAGATGTCCCTTCAGAACCAAAGTATAGACACGCCTTTCCACCTCCGTAGGTTCGCCTATGGCTATTGTACGTGTAATGTCCGTAGTTCCGCAGTCATAATGAGCACCGCTGTCCAACAAGAGCAGACCGTTCTTCACTATCTCTGCATCGGTCTTCTCGGTTGCCTCATAATGTACTATCGCGCCATGTTCGGCAAAACCGGCAATTGTCTCAAAACTCAGCGACAGGAATCCCTCCTGCTCGGCACGCAAAGAGGTCAACACCCTGTCCACCCAAAGTTCCGTCACTTTCTCGCCATCATTCACAGCCTGCTCCAGCCTGGCGAGGAAGCGCACCATTGCCACACCGTCGCGGACATGAGCCTTGCGGAACCCTTCCTGCTCTGCTTCGTTCTTGGCAGATTTCCACTTTGCCACTGGTGTTTCCGTATTGAAACGCGCCAAATCATCGTTGTATGGCGCCACGCCTACCCCCAAGCCTTTCAGATAATCCTTTATGCCACTTACCTGTTCCTCGTTGACATGCAGGACATGGTTCCCATCTGCCGACACATATAGGAATGATATTATGAAAGGATTGTACGCTATGTCATTGCCACGTATGTTCAGCATCCATGCAACTTCGGCAAGGTCTGATATATAGAGACCCGTAAGATTGTTCTCCAAAAGATAATCCACCAAACGCTGTAACTTGCTTTCCGCAGACTCTCCTGCGACATCATCCGCCATCACCCATGCCTTGGTGCAAGGCAAGGAGGGACGGTCCGTCCAAATCTTGTTGAAAGGTTCGTTGTAACTCCAACGCACCTCCTCGCAATGCGCAGCGAGCCAATCCTGTATATCCGTGTCCACGCCATCTCTCATCAGCCGGAACTCCGTCCCTTCCAATTGCTCCTCGGCCTGGAGCCAATAGCGGGAGTCTGTCCACAGCAAAGCCTCATCCATGGTAACCACAGCAGTTGCGGCACTGCCGGTAAAGCCTGTCAGCCACTTTCGGCACTGCCAGTGCTCTGCCAGATATTCGGAACCATGCGGATCATCCGTAGGAACGACCAGAGCATCCAGTCTCTCCTGGGCAAGCCACTCGCGGACGGCACGGATTTTATCCTCTATAGACATATTCGTCGCTTGTTGTTACATTCTGTGTATTCTCGGGATTGCTGTCAGCCTCCCTGTACCAGTCGCTGTATTCTACATAGTGTCGGGCATAGGTCTTGTTCAATGCCTGGGCCTGTTCCGGGTCCACCTTTTTCACGAACTTGGCAGGAACTCCAGCCCACAGTTCGCCATCTCCTATTATCGTATTGCTCAGCACCAGAGCACCGGCGGCAACGATAGCGCCACGGCCCACCACCGCATGGTCCAGCACCGTAGCGCCCATTCCCACCAGAGCGCCATCCTTTATCTCGCAGCCGTGCAAGGTAACAGAATGTCCTATGGTAACATCATCGCCCAATATGCAAGGAGCCTTGCCGTTCAGGGTATGCAGGCACGAGTTGTCCTGAATGTTCGTTCTGTTACCTATCTTTATGAAATGGACATCGCCTCTCACCACCGCATTGAACCACACGGTGCAATCGTCGCCCATCTCCACATCTCCAGCTATCACCGCTCCTTCCGAGAAGTAGCAGTGCTTGCCGAATCGGGGGGCAGGCATACCTTTTAGAGTTTTTATTATAGCCATTATGCTCCGACTTTGGATCTATCAGTTCAGTGTTTCCACCGCAAACGCCATTCTGCGCAGAGTCTCCTCCTTACCCAGGAATGCCGCCAGTTCATACATATCCGGACCTTGCCCCTCACCGACCAGGCACACTCGCCATGCGTTCCAGGGTTTCAATCCGCTCTCTTCCACCCAAGGGTCGCATACTGCCTTCATGCCATCTACCGTCCAGTCGCTCACGGTCTCAAGCACGGAGGCAAACTGCTTCATCTCTTCGGCAGTAGTTTCCTTCCAGTTCTTCTTTACGAACTTGTCTTCCTTGTTGAATTCCTTCGGTGCAACGAAAAAGAACTTGGTCAGAGGCCACAGGTCGGATGCGAAACTGATATTGCGTTTCTTCTTGTTTCCCTGAGCGTCCACATACTCTATTACCTTCATCTTCATCATGCGCACTACCTCGGTCATCTGCTCTGCTGTAGCCTCTATGCCTTCTGCAGCCAGCACCTTGCCGAACTCGGGCACCCATTCGCTGTCTTCACGGCGTATCATATACTGGTGGTTAAACCAGGCTGCCTTCACAAAGTCGAACTTGGCACCGTTCTTCGAGCACTTGCTCAGGTCGAACAGTTTCACCATCTCGTCCAGGGAGAGCATCTCTGAACCCTCCTCACCAGGATTCCATCCAAGCAGTGCCAGGAAGTTCAGCACAGCCTCGGGCAGATAGCCCTTCTCGCGATAACCGCTGCTCACCTCGCCGCTCTTGGGGTCGTGCCACTCCAGGGGGAATACAGGGAAGCCGAGTTTGTCACCGTCACGCTTCGATAGTTTGCCGTTACCAACAGGTTTCAGCAGCAGAGACAAGTGTGCAAAACGAGGCATTGTGTCCTGCCAGCCGAAAGCACGATACAGCAGCACGTGCAGAGGAGCACTGGGCAGCCATTCCTCGCCCCTTATCACATGTGTCACCTCCATCAGGTGATCATCCACAATGTTTGCCAGATGATACGTAGGCAGGTCATCGGCACTCTTATACAGGACCTTGTCGTCCAGAATGCTTGAGTTTATGACCACATCGCCACGGATAATGTCGTCCACATGTACATCCTCTCCCGGTTCTATCAGGAAACGCACCACATAGGGATGGCCACTCTCTATCAGTGCGTCCACCTCCTCCTTGGGCATTGTCAGCGAATTGCGCATCATGCCACGGGTCTTGGCATCGTACTGGAAGTTCTCTATCTCCGCACGCTTGGCGTCCAATTCTTCGGGAGTATCAAACGCAATGTAAGCCTTTCCTGCATCCAGCAGCACCTTCACATATTCACGGTATATGTCCCTGCGCTCACTCTGGCGGTAGGGGCCATGGTTGCCACCGAAACCCACTCCCTCGTCAAACTTCACACCGAGCCAGTTGAAAGACTCCACAATGTACTCCTCTGCTCCCGGCACAAAACGTCCGGAATCCGTATCCTCTATACGGAAAATGAAATCGCCGCCATGCTGGCGCGCAAACAGATAATTATACAGCGCCGTACGCACACCTCCTATATGCAAAGGTCCCGTCGGACTGGGGGCAAAACGCACCCTTACTCTTCTTTCTGCCATTACATTATTATATTAGTAGGTATTATTGCCACAAAAATACAACTTTTTTTCCTATTAAACGGCTTTTTTTCGTAATTTAGCGCTCGAAAGAAACAATTATAGGACATGAGCAGATTCAACCATCGTCACAAGTGGACACAGCGAGATTACATTATCCGCAGCCTGGCCATAACTATTGTAATTGCGGTACTCGTTACATTTATGCCACGAGAAAGCGTCCGTACCTACCACTATCACGAAGGTGGCATTTGGGATTACGCCACCCTCATTGCCAAGGACAGTTTCCCCGTCATGAAGAGCAGGGAACAGTTGCAAAGGGAGATAGACAGCGTCACCCACTACTACGAGCCGTACTTCCTGGCACAACCGCATGTTGCCGACAGTGCCGTCAGCAACTGGCACCGCACCTTCCAAGAGGAGCTGAAGAACTTTGTACCGGCATACTACGAGGACTACATCGCAGAAGAGTTGCGGAAATTATACGGCAAAGGCATCATCTCTGCCGACGAGGCAGATATCGTCAGCGACCCGCGCCTCAGTTCCATACGCATCATCACCGGCAACCTATCCACCACACGTCCCATTTCAGGACTCCTCTCGCCCAAAACGGCTTACGAAGCCATCATCAACACCGCCGACAGCACTAAATTCAGGCGCTCAGAACTCACAAAGTGCAAACTGAACAGGTTCCTGTCGCCCAACCTCCTATACGATGCCAACAAGAGCAGCCAGCAGCTTCAGGACGTGGAAAGCCTTGTCACGCCATATCTTGGACAGGTTGTCGTAGGACAGAAGATCGTGGACAGGGGAGAAATAATCGATGCCTCCACATTCCGCATACTCGAGAGCATGCATCATCACCTCAACGGCCAGGAGAAGTCTACATCCGAACTCATGCTCACCCTGTCAGGACAGATTGTCTACACCTGCATCGTCATAATACTGTTCTTCCTGTATTTCCAGCAGTTCCGCAACGACTACCTCACCATGCCCCGTGCCATGCTGCTCACCTGCACCCTGTTCCTGCTGTTCCCTCTCAGCACCTATGCCATTGTGGTGCACACCAACATCAGCCCTTACCTATTGCCGTTCAGCATCACACCGGTCTTCATACGCATCTTCATGGACAGCCGCACGGCATTCATTTCGCACCTTATGACCATTCTCATGTGCGTGCCGGTCGTATCACAGCCTGCAGATTTCTTCACTGTGCAGATTCTTGCCGGACTTACCGCCATCATCAGCCTGCGCCAACTCAACCAGAGGTCGGAACTCTTCCGTGCCATGCTCATCGTCCTTGCGGTTTCGGTATTGGCATACATCAGCATACAGCTCATCAACAGGCGTGTGCTCTTCATCGAGGATGTCAACTACACCGACCTCATCAGCATTGCCACCAGTTGCCTGCTGCTCATGATTGCCTACCTGTTGCTCATACCCATAGAAAAGGTATTTGGCTTTACGAGCAATGTCACGCTCATAGAACTCTCCAACGCCAACAATCTTCTTCTGCGACGTATGTCGGAGGAGGCTCCAGGCACCTTCCAGCACAGCATGCAGGTTGCCAACCTTGCCGCCGCCGTGGCGGAACGTCTGGGAGCCAACAGCCAACTGGTCCGTACCGGCGCTCTCTACCACGACATAGGCAAGATACGCCATGCGGCCTTCTTCACGGAGAACCAGCGTGGCATCAATCCTCACGACCGATTCACCGACGTGCAGTCGGCGCAGATTATCATCAGTCACGTGCGAGAGGGACTGGCACTTGCCGAGAAAGAGAAACTGCCACAGATAATTCGCGATTTCATCAGCACCCATCACGGCAAGAGCCTCACACGTTTCTTCTACATCCAGGCACAGAACAAGTGCCCCGACATAGAACTGGACCCTGCCAGCTTCACCTATCCCGGTCCTGAGCCTACCACCATGGAGCAGGCCATCCTCATGATGTGCGATGCTGTGGAAGCCGCAAGCCGGAGCCTGAAGGAGATTACAGAAGAGACCATTTCATCGCTGGTCGACAAAATCGTGGATGGACAACTCTCCGAGGGGCACTTCATGCACACGCCCATTACCTTTCAGGACATAGAAAACGCCAAGGAGGTTCTCAAGAACAAACTACAGACCATATACCATACCCGCATACAGTACCCTGAACTGAAAAAATAAGCCCTCGGGAGGACGGCCTTCGGTCCTCCCGAGGACCGAGGCTTGACGTCCCGAGGCCACAAAAACGGTGTCAGTCCACGTCGTAGTACATCACTGCCGACTTGTACTCCGTCTTAGCCGTCATGTACTTCTGTATTTCCTGCAGCCGACGGCGTGCCTCTGCCATATTGGCGGCAAGTTCCAGTTTCAGGCACACCTTTCTTATATACATGGCCTGCACACGGGCTATGGGCGGCATGTCAGGTCCCAGCACGCGGTGTCCGAACACTTGTCTCAGCAGAGCAGCCATCTCCTCTGCCAGATGTTCCAGGACTGTTTCGTCCCTGTGCTTCATATACACATATATCAGACGGCACACCGGAGGATACGAAAACAGGCGTCTTTCCTCCATCTGCGTGCGGAACATCGCTTCGTAGTCTCCCCTCACCACCTGCATCACCGTAGGCTGTTTGGCATCATGCACCTGCAGTATCACACGGCCTGGCCTTACGCCTTGACCTGCCGGACCTGCCGAGCGTCCGGCACGTCCAGCCACCTGCGTCATCATCTGATAGGCTCTTTCGTAACTTCTGAAGTCCGGCTGGTTCAGCATGGTGCTGGCATTCAGTATGCCCACCACGCTAACCTTTCTGAAGTCCAGTCCCTTTGTCACCATCTGCGTTCCTATCAGTATGTCGGTGTCGCCTCGCTGGAATCCCTTTATTATACTTTCGTAGGCGCTGCGGCTGCGAGTGGTATCCAAGTCCATCCTTGCCATCCGCGCCTCGGGGAAAAGGTTTTCCAGTACATCCTCTATGCGTTCCGTACCATAGCCTTTGCCGCTCAGGCGGTCGGCATCACATTGTGGGCAGCGCTGGGGGAGCGGAGCGGAGAAACCACAGTAGTGGCATGTCAATTGGTTGGTTCGCTTATGGAATGTCAGGCTCACGTCGCAGTGCGGACACTGTGGAGTCCAGCCGCACACATGGCATTCCACCACGGGTGCAAAGCCTCGCCTGTTCTGAAACAGGATTACCTGTTCTCTCCTCTCCAGTGCCTGCCTTATTTCCTTCAGCAGTAGGGGCGAGAATGGTCCGTTCATCAGTTTCTTGCGCTTCAGTTCGGCAATATCCACCACCTCCACTTCGGGCAGGCACACATTGCCGTATCTCGTTGTCAGGGGCACATAGCCGTATTTTCCTGTCACAGCATTGCCGTATGATTCCAACGAGGGGGTTGCCGTGCCCAGCAGGGTCTTGGCACCTGCCATCCTGGCCATCACCAGCGCCACGTTGCGTGCATGGTACCTCGGGGCTGGTTCAGTCTGTTTGAAACTGGTCTCGTGCTCTTCGTCTATTATCACCATGCCCAGGTTGTGGAACGGCAGCAGCACGCTGCTCCTCACACCCACGATAATGTCATACGGATTGCCAGAAACCTGCTTGCGGTACACCTCCACCCTCTCGGCATCCGTGTAGCGGCTGTGGTACACTCCCAACCTGTCTCCGAACACCTTTCTCAGCCTGTCCGTCAACTGGCTCGTCAGCACTATCTCGGGCAGCATATACAGCACCTGCCGCCCCTGCGCCAGCACCTCGTTTATCAGGTGTATGTATATTTCCGTCTTGCCGCTTGAGGTTACCCCATGCAGCAGACAAACGTCTTTCTCCTCCCATGCCGCGCGGATACTGTTCATCGCCGTCTGCTGGGCATCGGACAATGGTTGCAGTACAAGTTCAGCCGGTATGCCGGAGGTCGGTATCCTGTCCACAGTCTTTTCGTACTCTTCCAGCAATCCCCTTTCGCACGCTGCCTTCAGCACCGAGGGCGAACAGCCCGTTGCCTTAAGCAGTTCCTCGCGCGTTATCTCCTTCAGCACACAGGGGTTGTTCACCGTCAGTGCGGCATTCACCCCTGCCAGTTCTATGTAGCGCATCAGCAGCAGCTGCTGCTTTGGAGTTGCCCTCATCGATGCCAGGGCGGAGTTCAGTCCGGCAGCGTCAAAATACTTTTCCGCCAGACGCACGCAGTCCACCGTTCTCGGCCGGTAGCACACCTTGCCGTCCTTTTCCTTCAGTCCAGAGGGTATAGCGGCTTTGTACACCTCTCCCACGGTGCACATATAGTACTCTGCCACCCATTGCCACAGTCTGTACTGCCCAGGAAGGAGCATCCGTTCCTCATCCAGAACGGCCAGTATGTCCTTTGTCTCGTATTCGGGTTTCTCCTCGTGCAGTCTTGTCACCAAGGCGGCATACTGTTTCTTCTGCCCGAAGGGTACATTCACGCGACAACCCACCTGGACCAGTCGGTCCAAGTGGGCAGGTACCTTGTATGTGAAAACTCCCTCAAGGGGGAGGGGGACTACACAGTCTGCAAACATCTATGCCTCCTGTCGCTTCGTCAGAACATGTATGCCAAACGCAGTTTCACGGTTTTCTGCTTGTAGTTAGAGAACACGTTGGAAACGTCGCTGAGTTCCAGATTACCGTTGTCGCTGATGGGGATGGTATAGGTAACTCCCACCTGCAGGTGCTTCAGTATTTCCACACCGGCTCCCACATTCCAGCCCCATGTAGAACGGTTTATGCCTCCCTCGGCAGCACCGTACAGCGATGCGATTGTCTCGTCCGTGCTCATGCAGTAATTGAACTGCGGACCCGTGGCCAGATACAGGGAGATAACCTTGAAACTGAAGGCATATCTCACGTTCATGGGTATCTCCAGATAAGAGAGGTTCTTGCTTTTGTCCACACCGGCGGCCTGCACATTCACGCTGTTCAGACTATACAGCAGCGAAGCGTCGGCTCCGAATCCCAGCAGGGGAATCTTCACATCCACCTTAGGGCCGATAAAGAAACCGGCACGGTTTCCGCTCTTGAACATATCACTGCTGAAACTCAGGCTGTTGAAATTCGCACCTGCCTCCACACCCCATCTGAACTGGGCGTGCATGGACACCACTGAAAGCAGCATCGCTGCCACAAAGCACATTCTCTTCATACTCTATTACGTTTTTAGGGTTTGTGTTTCTGGTTTTATCGTCTCTGCCTGCGCACACTCACACGTGGGGCACTGCTACCGCTGCCGCCAGTGCTCTTCTGCTTGGGTGTCTTCACCTTAGCCTGCGTGCCACCGTCCGAGGAGCGTCTGGAAGTGCTCTTCTTGGCCTTGGGACCTTCCTTGGCTATGCGTATGCTGTCTTCACGTGCAGCCTTTATGCTGTCCTCCTTGCTCATGTGTCCCCACACACCTTCCTCAAAGTCATATATCTCCTTCTCTATACGCTTCTGTTCCTTCAGCATGGCAGAGTCGGTCTTGCAGTAGTTTGCCAGTGCCGTTCCCTGCATGTTGTTGGTCTTGTATATCTTGCCGTCATAACGGTTCATGGCAAAGTAGTCGTCGGCCGTCATGTTTGTCACGTTGTTCAGGTTGCTTGCCATTATGGGCAGGCGGCTCAGCCATGGTGCCACCTCGTCGTAGTTCAACCAGAACAGGGGATAGGGCGTGGCTTCGCTTCCGAACTCGTCGGCTCCGCGCATCAGCACGGGGCAGATTGCCGTCACCTTGGTGGAGAATGTGCCGGTCCTCTGGTCCAGGTACACGCTTTCCTTTATATAGTAGCGCGTCACCTCGGCCGAAGGCACATCGTTGTTCTCAACCACGAACTTGCCATCCTTCTCCTCATAGTATATGCTGTATCTGTCCAGCACATCGCGTACTTCCATTCTGTCCTTCTTGTCAAAACTCTCCACACCATCCAGTTTGTAAGTATAGGCATTCACCCTGCCGGAGAGCATCAGATGGAATACATAGGTAAACAGGTTCACCTGCCTGCCTCGCGGTTCCACGGGATAGTACAGTGGGGCGTTGGCATCCTTGGTCAGGTCCAGCGTGCGGTAAACATCTCGTTTCCACACCACGTCCTCGGGCATGGCCTGCTTCACGGGAAACAGCAGTGCGGCACGGTCGGTGTTGGTATTCCGGGCAGCAGTACCTCGTTTTGCGGCGGCATTGCTGTTTGTCACTCTGCGCTTGGCAGGCTGTGCGTACAGACCTGCGGCGAGACCTGCCACCATCAGTATCAGAAACAGTCGTTTCATATATCCTTATATATATATCTTTGTTTACGTATTATCAGTTCACTATCACTTCCAGCGCTCCGTTCAGGGTTCGCTCCAGTCCATCGGGGCCCTGTGCACGTATCTTCGTTATGAAGAAGCGCTTTCCCCTGGACAGACTGCGCATCATGTTCTTCTGCCTGTCGGTAAAGGAGGCACCGTTGCTCACTTCGGGAACCGCATTGCCCAAGTTGTCGAAGAACACGGTTTCAAAGCCTTTCACGCTGAAAGGTATGTTCAGCAGCCCGTCGTCTATAGCTGCTCCTATTCCAGAGACTGCCATCAACTGTTGCTTGCCTATCTTACCTCCCATGAAGTGGCTGTCGCCCATTGGTATGTAGGCGGTGGGATCGGGCAGTTTGCGCACCCTGTAGGTGAACTTGCCCATCACCTGAGTACGTCCCTCCTGGCGTGCCGATACTGTAAACTCGGCCTCACCGCCCACATTTGTGGGCACGGCAACATACTTGCCGGGGGCTGTCTGTTTCAGTGTTCCACCCGTCATGCTCAGGCTCACCTGGCTGGTGGGTACACCTGGCACGCTCACGCTCATGGGGTTGTCATATCCTGCATACAGCACGTTCATAATGTCGGCACTCACCGTGGCACTGGGGGCCACCACCGTGTACTGCTGCTCGAAGTCGCGCTTCACGGTTCTTCCCTCGCCGTCCTGCGTTTCCATGTATCCCCTCAGGGTGAAGTCGCCGGTTCTCGTACAGATGGTTTCATATATTCCCTCCTCATTGTCTATGGCCTTTCCGCCTATGTAGATAACGGGGTGTCTTGTCGTGTCCACGGCTGCCATTATTATCTGTGCCGAGAACTTTCCGCCCTGTACCACAGTACGACTGCTGGGAATAACGTAGGCGCTGAGCCTGTTCACCCTTATGTCCTTTACGTCTATGTTTGTCACTAGGTCGTGCAGCACCTGACCCTCGGCATAGCGTATGTCGCTCTGCAGTTTCGTCAGCAGCGTCACGGCGGCTGCTGTGGGCATGGACTCGAACATGTACTCCTGCCAGTTCTTGCCCATAATGCGTGCTTCCTTCGGCACATCCGTATTCAGGTTGCTTGCCACCAGATTGCGCTGTGCCTCGTCGGTAAGCATTCCCACTATGCGACCGCGATAATCCTCTATCGCTCCATGCAGTTCTTTGCCGCGGCCCGTTACGGGGGCCAGCATCACCTGGGTGGCTGCTTCCAGGTCCTCCTTGTTGCGTATATTGTGTACGTCGGCATCCTTGCCGTCGCTTTTCTTCACTATACTCAGTTTCAGTTCATCCAGCAACGCATAGAGGGAGTCCGTCATGCCACGTACAGTCTGTGCCTTGTCGTACCACACCTTCACCTTCGTAGGGTTGGCCTTGTACTGCTGCTCAAAGCGCTTGTACACTTCCTCGTTCACTCGGGCGGAGTTCTCCGTACTCAGGGTCAGTTTCTCGTCCACCATCACAAATCCCTTCAGTACATCGCTGCTGACATTCAGGGCCAGCATGGCCATCAGCACTACGTACATCAGGTTTATCATCTTCTGACGTGGCGAAATCTTCTTCTTTATTATCTTTCCCATGATATCATTTCTTCGGTTTCACCGGAACTTCTTTCACTCGGCAGAGGCAGAGGGGGCAGGAGCCACGCCCATGTTCACGGTCAGTGCCTGTATCATGCGTGCATACACCTTGTTCAGTTCCTCTATCTGACCTGCCATCCTGCGTGTCTGCTCATCTATCTGCTCTATGGTGCTCACCTGCTTGCTGATGTTGCGCAACTGCAGTTCATACACTGTAGCTATGCCTGTCAGTGTGCGGTTCAGGTTCTCCATCTCCTCACTGTCGGTACTCATGCGTGCTGCCTGGGCCTTCACTCTGGAGAGTACCTCGGTCAGTTCGGTCAGTTCCTCGGCATAGTTCTTCACAGCCTCTTCTATTGCCGCCGGGTCAGTGGCCTTAATCTGGGCGGGATCTACGGACAAACCTCCGGACTTCAACTGCGACAATGCCAGCTGTGCCTCTGCGGCAGCCTGGCCGGCACTGGCCAAATTGGCAGCTGCTGCACTGAGGGCGGCACCGTGGGCCAAGGCTTCGGGATCCAAGTTTGCGACGGGATTGCCTATCACCACACCCGAAGCAGGTGGCACAGGTGTGCCGGCACCAACAATTACAGTACTTCCCTGAGGGGCTACTGCCTGTTGGGTGGTTGCAGTTCCAGACTCATCCAACCTTTCCGTTACACGCTCGAAACCTGACAGTACGAATACAAGCACCTCGGTTCCCATACCTATGAAAAGCATCAGATTGGCTCCGGGCAGGTGTGTCAGTTTGAAAAGTGTACCGAGGATAACGATTGCGGCACCCCAACTATATGCATACTGCATGAACGTCTGCCCTGCCATTGTGTCCATCCATTTCTGGATCTTGTATATGATAAACATGATATTCTAATTTTGTTTTAGGTTAATGTTCTTGTTTGTCTCCCTATATAATAAATAAGGTGTGTGCTGTCATTTCTTAGGCCTTGCATTGTCCGCCACCATACTTCTCACACAACGGAAACCTATGAAACTACGTGGCTGGTTCTGGTATTCGTAACTGCGCCATGCCGAACGTATCATGCTTTCAGGGTCTTTCCACGAACCGCCACGAACCGATTTCTTCTTCAGGCGATAGGGGTCCTCCAATGCAGCGTTGTACTTCAGTTCCGGGTTCATGTCGCTCATGGCCTCCACACCGGCTTCGGTATATACGGTACTCGTCCACTCGGCCACATTGCCTGCCATGTCATACAATCCGCTGGAGTTGGCGCTGAAAATACCGCAGCGCGATGTTATCAGACTGCCATCCTTGGTATAGTTTCCGCGGTCGGGCTTGAAGTTGGCATAGAAGCACCCCTTGTCGCTCTTCACCTCCTTGGACTCCCAGGGGAAGGCATGCCCTTCCTTGCCTCGCGCCGCATATTCCCACTCCACCTCTGTCGGCAGGCGGTAACGCTGCAGGTGCTTGGCATATTCTCCCATGCCCACGTTCATCATTTCTGTGCGCCATGCGCAGAAGGCGTTGGCCTGTTCCCAGTCCACTCCCACCACGGGATAGTCGTCATAGGCGGAATGCGAGAAGTACAGCTTCATATACCTTTCGTTGTCGGCATTGTCAAAATCGTTCACCCAGCATGTGGTATCGGGATATATGTTCACGATATATGTATTCAGGAAATCCCATGGACCGCTCAGGGGACGTGTGACGGTCTGACGGACAATCTTGCCATCGTCGTCTATCCAGGCGGTGTCCTTGGAGATCATCACAACTTCGCTCTCGTCCACCTCATTGTCGGTGTTCAGGTCTCTCTGCTTGGGGTCCAGACGATACTTGCGTTGTGCCGCCATGGCATAGTCGTAGATTTCGTAGCGGTAGTTCATCTGGCTTGCATCCAGCATCTTGGTACCGTCTATGGGGTGTGTCACATACACGCTCTCTATGGCTCGCAGCTCGTCCTCTGTGGCCTTGCGCAGCGAGGGTATTGGCTTGTTCCAGTTCAGGTGCGGTGCTACAGGTTCGCCATATCGGTCTTCCTCGATTTTGTAGGTTTCATCGCCACCATAGGCAGGGTCTGCCAGTCGTTCGCGGATTATGCTGTCGCGCACCCACATCACAAACTGCCTGTACTTGGCATTGCTCACCTCGTGCTGGTCCATCCAGAAACCGTCCACACTGATGTCCCTGCGTGGAAAGGCGGCTCCCCACAGAGTATCGTTCTCTTCAAGGCCTATCTTCAGGCTGCCCTTGTTCACTGCCACCATGCCAAAAGGTGCGCTTTCACCGACCGATGTGCCTCGCACGCCAACCAGTTCTCCGCCATTGGCCATGGCATTGCTCTTGGTTCCCATACAAGCAGTAAGCAGCATGCCAGCCATAGCAAGCACGAGCACTGCCATCAAGGATTTCATGTTCTTTGTCATATCTTGGTTTTAATCTTATCGTTTATTAGGCGGATATGGTCTTTTAAGGCTTTAAAGTTCTAACGGAGTTTTCCGTTTCCACCTTCCAGTTTTCCGTTTTCCGTTTCCTACAGCCACCTTACCGACTGGTGTCTGTTCTTGCCCTTCTTTGTCAGGTTCATCTCCATCTGGTAGCCGATGTGTATCTCGTGCGTGCCATTCTGCACCGCTATGCCTCCGGTGTACATTTCATAACTGTACCCTATGTTAACACCGTGGAAGGTGAAACCCAACAGCAGTGCCACGCTTACCGTAGGACTGAAGTTCACACCGGCATACATCTTGCCTTTCTCCCCGTCGTAACACAGACGGCCGTTTATGTCAGCACGCCAGTTCTGCATGTCCGTACGGAACATTGCTGCCGTTTTCAACGAGAATTCCGGTCTGCGGAACCTCAGCGTATAGCCGCCAGTGGCGTATATCGCCGGTGCGGTCTTTATCTCGTACTGCTTGTCCTCGCCCATGGATACCGAGGGCGAAAGAAGGTGCATTGCCGAGAGTCCTACATACCACAGTCCCCTGCGTTCAAACCTCAGGCCGAAGTCCATATCGAAACCCGTTCCGTTTACATCCGTTGTTGGCACATATTCATCTGAGGAACCTTCCCCAAGGTCCACATCGCTGCCCTTGAAGGAATTGGCCAGAAGCGCCAGGCGCAAGCCGCCGCTCAGCACATACTTCCTGCCAATGGGATGATGATAGGCATACTGCACCCACATCCTCTTTATGGAGAAAAGACCGATTTTATCGTTCATAAATCCGGCACCCATGCCATGTCTCTCTGCCTTGGGCACGAAGAACATTGGCAGGTCTCCCTGTATCAGCATAGTCTGTCCCGCATCCTCAAATCCGAGCATCTCCATGCGGTAGGCTGCATTTATGTCCAGAAGTCCCGTACGTCCTGCCGCTGCAGGATTATAGAAACTCTGGAACTGCCAGTAGTTGGTAAAGGCCACATCGTCCTGAGCCGCCACCCACACCATGGGTAGCATCATCGCCAGTGTCAACAACAGCCTCTTCATCATCATCTATAACGTACTATACTCTTAATATATTGCCCTCGAGGTGCATTTTATTATTCCCTAAAGGCAACAACTCATTATATGGCATGCAAAAATACACATTTTTCACGAATAACCCTCCAGTCTCTCCCAAAATCTTTGCCTCGGAACCTTCTGAAGAAAATGGGGAACCTCTGCAACTACATAGAAACACAAAAAAGGACTGCGCCAGCCACAACCGACACAATCCCTTTTTTCCTTATACCGTAAAACGGGGTATCTATGGGCAAACGGAAGCAGTCCGAGCCCTTGCCCCATCCTAATACTCCTCCTCATCCCAAAGGAAATCCTCCTTCTGGGGATAGTCGGGCCACAAGTCCTCTATGGTCTCGTACACATCGCCTTCGTCCTCTATCTCCTCCAGATTCTCTATCACCTCCAGGGGAGCACCGCTTCTCACGGCATAATCAATCAACTCTTCCCTGGTAGCGGGCCAGGGTGCATCCTCCAGTTTGGAGGCCAGTTCCAATGTCCAGTACATATATTATTCTTTTTAATCTTTGCGTAGAACCCTTAAGGGACTTCAAGGCCTTTTTTGCCTTTCCAGTCGGCAAAGATAACACTATTATTCATACTACCTACGCTTTTGCCAAAGAATTTCGTCCCTCCCTGCCAAAAAGTTCTCATGTAGAGCCAAAACGAAGAGAAAATCGCTCAGGCGGTTCACATATCTAAGCACCTCGGCGGGAACATGGGCCTCGGAAGCCAAAGCCAGTATACGTCTCTCTGCCCTGCGGCACACAGCACGACACACCTGCGCCCTTGCTGCCGGTTCCACACCGCCGGGCAGAACGAAACCTCGCCAACCTGGCAAGACGGCATTCCATTCGTCCATCTGCCTTTCCAATGCAAGGACATCATCCTGACTCACCTCCGGCATAGCATGCCCTGCCTCCCCATTCTCGGAAGCCAGCAGGGCACCGACTACGAAGAGGACATTCTGGCACTCGCAGATACTGTTTCTTGCCATTTCATCGTCAAGAGAGGCACACAACAACCCCAAGTGGCTGTTGAGTTCATCCACGGTACCATAGGCCTCCAGTCTTGCACAATCCTTCCTCACGCGCTTGCCCCCTACCAACGAGGTCTCGCCCTCATCTCCTGTTCTTGTATATATCTTTGCCATAGTATTTAAATTTTAAGTTAAGATCCCTACTGGCGTCGGGCATCAACCTTCGGCTCCCCTGCCCCAGGGCGAGAAAGCAGGCAATAGCGCCACCCAGTTTTTCCGTTTTCCGTTTTAACCTTCCCGTTTTCATCCACCCCCTCCGTCGCTTTGCTCCTCGTCGCCCCTGTCTCAGGGGGACAGTCTGATGGCGCGGTGATAGGGTTGTTCTCTCTTGTAGGGACGCTGCGTGCAGCGTCCGAAAGGGCCAACAGAACATCATGCGGACGCTGCAGCGCCCCTACTGGTTAAGCGGATTGGATGTAGCTTTCCGTTTCCCGTTCACTCATCCACTCGCCATTCTATCCTACCAGTTTATCTTGTAGTGCTGTCTATTCAGGTCTCTCCTGGCAAAGGCTATGCCAATGTCGTAGAGGTCGAAAGTCACGGTTATTCGCCCGTCTGCCTTTATGCGTTCCCAGAAGGCACGACAGGAACGTATGCCGTCAACCACCACCATGGTGCCCTCGCCAATGCAGGAAAACACCGTTTCATCGGTTCCAGGCACAAATATCATGTCTGCCACTCCTGCCTCACCGGCATCTATCAGCCTCGCCTCCCTGCTTCCGCATTGGCAAGCCTCGGAAAGCGGTGCATCCAGGCCCGGGCAGTACAGTGTCCGCGGCCGCCTGTAGTTGGCAAGGCGAAAGGCCAGATGGCGAACATCCCTCTCCCTGCCCTTCTGCCACCAGCAGAGTCCACGGTCCAACTGCTCATAGGCATAGTATTCTTCATCGCAGTAAAGTACGTCTGTAACAAAGGAAAAGGCAAACGGGGAATGTATGCCGTAGCCCTTGCGGCAACGGAAACGCAAAAACCATACTATGGGGTTACGAAACAAGCGCATAACTACCACAAAGATACACAAATTAGACAACAGAACGAACTTTTCGGGCAACATTTACATCCACTATGGTTAAAAATTGTTAACATCCTGCAGATAACCTGTGCACGCATACGCACGAGAATGAATTTTTCCCTACCTTTGCCACGAAAAGGTGCAATACGCATACACTGCGCTTTCCACCACAAAAACGAGGGCAGCGGCCCGAGTTCAGAGAATTACACCTTATTTATTATTAATCTAACCAAAAAGAAACTCTTTTATCAATTAACCAATTTATTAACCAAACAACAAACATTTATGAAAAAGATTACATCTTTTCTTACCATGATGGTGTTGTGTTGTGTCAGTGCTTTTGCTCAAGCAGGCATGACTCCAGTTACTTCCTTGGAGCAACTGAACGACGAGACTATCTACACCATCGCTTCGGCCAGATGTGCGCTGATTTATAATCCCGCACAGGCTGACAAGTTGAACACAACAAATGCTACAGGGTTGAATGTTATGATCGACCCTATGGACACTAACCAGCATTTCAACATCAAGCAGAATGAAGGCAAGTACTACCTTTATAGCATTGGTGCTCAAAAGTATGTAAAGCATTCTGGCGAGCAGAGTGTATATGTGGAAACTATCGCCGAAGCCTCTGAACTCGGAATTTCCGAAACCGGAAACAGCCAGTATCCCTGGTTGCTCAAGTTGGCAGGCAATGGTATAAACACACAGATTAAGGGTCAGTACCAGACTGGTATGGTAATCAACAGCTGGGTTACAGTCGACGAAGGTAACTCATTTGCCATTACAGCAATTGACCTCAGCAGCATTGACCCATACGAGTTTGCTTTCAACAGACTTACAGATGCAATGACATCTGTTGGTCAAGCCTTGAATATCGCTGACTTGAAAGCTGGCAAGAACGTAGGTGCATATTATGGCAACTACAAACCCGAGATCGTAGAATACTTCCTTGCAAAGCAGGACTCTGCTTCTAACATAGTAGATGCAGTTCAGGGCGCAGGCTTGGATCCCCTCAAGACTATGTTCACTGAGCCAAAGGACATGGACGCATTCACTGCAAGATACGTTGAGGCCAAGGATTCTGTAGTAGAAAACACTGTTCCTCGCGAAATACCCGACATCGCTCCTGGTTACTACACCATCAGCAGCGGTCTTACCTTCACCAAAGTTGATACTGTGTATGTATATTACACTGAAGAAGAGGCAGAGGAAGAAAACATGCTGAACGGTGCAGAGCCCGGCAGTCCTGATTATATTGAAGCTGGTGTTACCGTCAAGGAAAGAATCCCAAAAACTGTAGCACAGGACCCCAAGGCTCTCTACGAGTACAATGGCAAGGCATACTGGGGCACCAGAAAGGAAACTGCAGACTTCCTGTGGAAAGTAGAGAAGGGCGACACTGCAAAGGCCTACAAGATCATCAACATGAACCAGAAGATGACCTTTGCACGCATCAACCAGTCTCAGGGCGTGAACATGGAGAAGAACGACACATCCGAATACTTCATCACATGGTGGGGTCTGGACACTCTGGCTGACAACCGCATTGTAGACCTTATCGCTATCCGCAACATTGTTGACGGCCCCGCGTCATACCGTCATATCCATTGCAATGGTCACAGCAATGGCACTGGCACAAACGGCAACATCGTAGGTTGGGCACCCGGTGCAGAGGCATCTCAGTGGTTCCTCACTCCCATAAGCGATGAGGAAGCCGCCGAATGGATGGATTCAATGAAGCCTGTTCTGGAACTGCGCGCCAAGATCAAGGAGGGTGACAGCATTGCCGCTGCATTCCCTGCACAGTTGGAAATTGCTCAGGACAGCATTTCTAATCCCGCCGCACAAGTTGCAGCAGACGGAAGTTATTTCTACAGTCCCTATTCTACTAACGACGGTCAGGCTGTACCATCCGGCAAGTCTGTATATGACTTCCTTCTTGACGACAAGGACAACACTTACTGGCACTCAAGTTGGTCAGGTGGCAACGTAGATGCAAATGTACATTATCTCCAGATCAACTCACCTGCTGAGATTCAGGGAGAATTCTTGCTTCGCTATGTTCGTCGTAAAGCAGGGGCCGACCAAATAAAGGTGTTCACCATCAAGGGCTATACAACAGAACCTACCAGTGCAACAACATTTAACGACGGAACAGAGATTGCCGTTGTAACATACGAGGAACCATACGCAACCAATGGCGACACACTCATCACTGGTCCCTATGACTTGACTGGTTACAAGTACATACGTCTGTATCCCACTGAGACAACAAGTAATCGTGGTTACTGGCATGCTGCAGAGTTGAACTTTATCAGCCCCGATCCCACAATTCCTACCAAGATTACTCGCTACGCAACCACACAATACAGCGTCCGCCAGGCTGAGGCTGATGCACTGAAGGCCGCTGTTGACCTGTGGAACGAGAAGGCATTTGCCGACGACAGCGTGGCACTCCTTACCGACCAGACCTTCATTGATGCCTACAACAACATCGTTGCTACTGGCAAGGCATGGGGCGAGGTTTACGTAAATCCCACAGAATTGCGCTCAACCATTGAGGCACACAACTACGACGCAAAGATGTTCCCCATCGGCAAGAATCCTGGTGAATGGTCAGACGCCTCTAAGGTTTCTGTAATTGGTGTTGTAAATGATGCAAAGGCATATAATGAAAGCGGTGCATACAACAAGGTTACATCTGCCAACTGGATCAAGGCCATCAACAATGCCGACTCTGTAACATTGGCAAGCGCTAACGGTGTTAAGACCGGTGTATGGTATCAGTTCGCATTCCCCTCTGAGGCAATGTTCGACGAGTTCGGTTGGGACAAGGTTGCCGGTGCAAAGACCATCAAGGCTGCTGCCGACACACATACCGGCGAGGACATCGTACGTTGCGAAGGTATCTTCGGCAAGATTGTTGCTGCCGGTGAGGACGCTACAGAATACTTCTACGAGAAGAACGGCTTAATCGACACTGTAACCATCTACAAGGTTGCTGATGCAGATCAGGACTTCTATGCTGGTCAGAACATGTTCTTCTACACCGAGGATGAAATCGAGAACTTCGAACTTGGCGAGAACCTGTTCCGCTTCATCGAGGCTACCGATAGCTCATACATGATCCAGAACAAGGCTACAGGTCTCTTCCTGCGCGGCGGTCACCCCTGTACTCTGAGCCCCATCCCCACATACTGGAGCACCAAGGCTCTGGGCGCCGGCGGTAACCTGGTTACCTACACTGACGTACTGGGCAATACCGTAAGCAACCTCAGACACCTGCACGGTCAGAACTCAGACCGCAGACTGGTATGCTGGGAGACTGACGAAATCGGTTCACGTTCAATGATGCTCATCGAGGAGGTTGAAGCCGTAACAGAGGAACCCGCAACCGAGTACCAGATGGAAATGTGGCCCGGCACCATCTATGCTATGACAATGCCCGTGGATATCACAATCGTTGATGACAAATTTTATGACACTCCCACCGCATACGGTGCTTCTCTCAAGGTTACAGAAACTGACACCACTCTGGTTCTTAACCCCATCGAAGACAAGACCATCAAGGCCGGACATCCCTTCTTGCTGCTTGCAGAACCCACATGGATTGCTGAAGATTCTACAGAATACGAGAGTATTGATGAGGCAACCGAGCGCTACAAGCAGGAAATTGATCCAAAGTATGTTCCCGGTTCTGAAAATGAAGAAGAGACTTGGAAATACTGGAACAACAATGCCCTTAACGGCAAGCTGACACTGGATTACTACGTAGCAATGATGGATCACGGCATGGACGTTAACACTGAGGCTCGTTGGATCGGCAGTCTCAGAGGTACCATGGAGGCAGACACCATCTCTGCAGGCAAGGGCTTCGTTGCTGTTGACAACAAGTTCGAATTCGTGAAGGAAACCGCTGATATCGAAGCATTCTCTGCTTACATCGACGCTAACTTCACTGCTGAAACCGAAGGTGGTCTCATCATCGACCTCGAGGGCGAGCCTATCGTTGACACTGGCATCGCTGATGTTCTGAACAAGGTAGCCAAGACTGGTAATATCTACAACGCTGCTGGCCAGTTGGTAGGCAAGGGTAACCTCAACACTGTGAACAAGCTGCCCGCAGGTGTTTACATTGTAAACGGTGTGAAGGTTACAAAGCGCTAAAACAATAAAGCCCAAGAATAAGGTTTACACCTTATTTATAATATAGGATGCCCTGCCCACCGGCAGGGCATCCTTATTATATTCACCTACATCACCTCTTAGATTATTGTAGCATCGACAAACAGCAATGAACACTCTCAAGAATACGGACACATGAGTAATAAATGTTAAAAACAACAAATTCTGCTTACAGAAAAAAAAAAAAATGTACCTTTGTACCGAATTATATACTAACCACTAATACAAACTCAGCCTATGAAAAAGAGAATCCTACTCTCCCTTATGGGACTTATCCTATGTGCCACCACATGGGCACAACTGCCACAAGAAGGCAAGTACTACCGAATCAAGAATACAAACTACGGTACTATAATGTCCGAAAATTGGATGGAAGGTACAGTATCTTGCGTTACGGAGAACAGATCCGAATGGAATCAGGTATGGCGCTATGCAACTGGCGGCAAACTGCAGAATGTATACACAGGCAAATACCTGCTGGACCAACCGGCACAGTCTAATCAATACAAGACATCTACCGGTGCAACCAATGGTGTAAAAGCAATCTTCCAAGCGAAAAGCGATGGTCACCTTACAATAGCCACGAACAACCATTACCTGCACTGCGATGCAGGAAGCAGTGTGGTAAACTGGTGGGATGCCAACACCGAAGGCAGTCACTGGACCATTGAAGAAGTAGCACTTACCACTGCAGAGGTATTGGAAATAAGAAAAGAGTATCAGCGACTGTCTGATCTCCAGAACAATGCTTCCGCCTATAATGAAGCTTTACAGACTTTCTTCACGAATGCACTCTGCACAGAGTTGAAAGCGGAATATACCTCCATGGATGACAATGCTCTGAAGACTGCTATGGCAGACGCCGGCCTTCCCGAAATGTTGCAGGACATCGCAGTAAAGGTAAAGAACGACTGGTGGACAAACACTGCAAGCTCTGCTTATGCCGATGCGAACAAGTATGCCAAGGATTTCCGTGTGGCTACATACAAGCCCTATTCCGATGCTAACAACTGGCGCGAAAAGATGAATACATACGCTCCCAGCTTCATGGGTAACCCCACCGGTATCTATGCAACAAAGAGCAAGGAAATTATCCACGTATTCGTGGGCAACGACATCCCCGAAGGTGCTACACTATACCTGACACCCATACGCAATCACGGACGCATCGGTGGACGCTACGAAGGTATAGAACTGAAGAAGGGTTACAATGCAGTCGTAGGTTCACGCGATAGCGTAGTGTACTTCATCAACTATGTAGTAAACACCATTCCTACATCAAATGTAAACGCACACACTAAGACCATCGCCAAAATCAGCGACTTCCCCAATATGGACATCCACATCGAAGGCGGTCAGTGCGTAGGCTACTACCAGAAACCAGCCGAAAATAGTGCCGAGGAGGATGCCAAGTACCAGTACCTGACAAAGAATGCCAATAACGACATGTACTTCATGGTAAAGGGCGCTACTTCTCTCTTCTACTTCAAGAAGTACACCTACACCCAACACTTCCCCAAGACCATCTGGAACAGTATCAACTGGTTCGACCGTCTGCAGTTCTGGGAGTTTGCCGTAATCGGTGTTATGGACGATGTGGCTAACGGCCTGTGCGAGAACGGCACAGAGTACTCAAAATCTGCATATCCCCTAAATATCAAGGGCGGTGATGCTTTCTATCCCACATATTGCAATAACCCGTCTATGGCAATGGAAGGTCCTGATGGCCAGAATCCCCATGCTACTACATTCTATACCAGCTATCCCGGTCCTGGCAGTGTTGAGAGTTCGTTCAATGCAGAGCGCGAGAACTTCGACAACTGGTGTGCAGGCCACGAGCATGGTCACCAAATGCAGGGAGCATACAACTTGGAGTCTTGCTCCGAGTCATCTGTAAACCTGCCCTCAAACATCATTACCTATCTGAGCGGTTTCCGTCTGGGTCGTGGTATGACTTTCAGAGAGAACTATGATTATGCTGCTAACAACGTAGTGTTTGGTGCTCGTGATATCAGCATCACCATGCGCATGTACTACAACTTGTTCCTCTACTACCACATCGGTGGCAAGAAGAAGGACTTCTATCCCACCTTTGTAAAGAGCCTGCGCGAGGATCCCATGGACTTCTCCAGAGATGGTGTCCAGTACTCACATCCAGAATGGGGCGCACCCAGTGGTGGTCACCACAGTGCTACAAAGACTTGGATTAAGTTCTATAAGAAGGCTTGTGAGGCCGCTCAGGAGGACTTGACTGAATACTTCCGTCTGTGGGGTTTCTTCGTACCTTGCGACAAGTATTATCTGGGCGACTATACCAGCTATGCAGTTTCACTGACACAAAAAGAAATTGACGATGCAATCGCTGAGGTAAAGTCAAAGGGCTATCCCGAGAACCTGCAGATCATGTTCGTGGAAGACCGTCAGATTCCCCGCGAGCGTACCGACATCTGGGCAAAGGATGCAACAGGCGACCGCAGATTCAAGCCTACAAACTGGGAAGCATGGTGGAACGAGGAACAGCTCAAGGCCGAGTATGGCGATGTGGGTGACATCCTGACCTACATAGACGGCAGCGCTAACACCAGCGAGTACACATACATCCTTAGCGGTACCAAACTTACCTTAAAGGGACAGGGCGGTGTAGGCTTCATCGTTTACGACAAGGCTGGAAACAATGTGTATATGAGCAACAGATATAGTTTTGAGATTCCCGCCAAGGTGGCAGCAGACGACTTTACCATCAAGTGCATCAATGCCGACGGAACAAGTTCTGAGGTAAAGAACGCATCCGAAACAGCTACAGACGAAGAAAAACTGGTCATCCTGCAAAAAGCTATAGAGACCACGAAGGCATATACAAGTCTGGAAGACCCGAAAGACACCAAAATCGGCTACTACAGCACTGAGGATTTGGCCGTTCTCAAAGCCCTTGTTGCAGATGCCAATACAGCAATCAAAGCCGGCAATGTGGACGTATACATGACACTGGCAGACAAGATCAACAACGAGATACTGAAAATCCAGATAGAGAAGCGCGATAACAGGATTGTGTCAAACGGTCTGTACTTGATTGGAGGCGTACGCACAATAAACTCACAGACACGATATCTTGCCATAGACAGCAAAAACATACTGACCACACAGACCAGCGCAAACAACCGCTCTCGCTGGGCTTTCGTCGCCACCGGTAATGAGGATGAATACTATCTGCAAAACAGACAGGACATCAGCATGGTAGGTGCAGAACTCAACGAAAAGGGCGGAGTGACAGCTATTAAAAGGGCAGAAGCCTATCCCGACAGCGGAATCGTAGTGTGCAAGATACAATCATTGGGAGGCGGTAAGTTTGGCATCAGACCAAAGGACAACACCTACATAAATCTGGATGGCGACAACTCTGGTAATGTAACAATATGGCATGGTGCCGACGAAGGTTCGCAGTGGATAATAGACTTCAGTCAGGAGTTTGACGAAACAATCACCGATGAAACTGTTGAGAATGCAATAACACTGGCAGAGGACCTCATTGCCGACATAACAGAAGACGCGACCCCCGGAAGCGTAGTAATGAAGGCTGGTTTTGAAGGCCAACTTAGCAGAACCAACAATGTCATTACATACAAGAACATTGCTGTTAAGGAACTGGAAAAGGACCTCAGGACTACATTAGGAACATTCGTGGTATGGACCAACCTGAACACCTTCTACAAAAACTTGTATGATAAAGCTATCGAAATAGACCCCACCGTGGACATCAACGACATCCAGGGCACAGAGGAGAATACCGACAAGGTAATCTATGACCTGTCCGGACGCAAGGTGAACAACGCCAACGCAAAGGGTGTATTCATTGTAGGCGGCAAGGTGGTTGTGAAGTAAGACTTGCCACTGCCTGAGGAGAACACAGGCAAACAATCATAACTGGGCGGTGCACTTGAAAGGGTGCACCGCCCTATTTTTCACACTTTCCTTTCCACTTCTCATTTATTTTTACTATCTTTGCCGTGATTATGAAGCAAAAAGAGACACCAAAGATAAACAAGACGGCACAAACGGCAGAGAAAAAACGAAAAAACCTGCTGCTGCCTGTTTTGCCCATACTGTTCGCTGCAACATACCTGTGGGCGGCATGGTACTACGGCGATGTCCTGCGCATGGCACGCGAACGAAGCTTCTGGGTGGCAAGTGCCGAACAGATGGACTTCCTGCTCAGTCAGGAATATGGCAGTCTGTGGTACATCGGCCGCATGATGATGATGATGTTCCGCTACCCATGGATAGGCGCACTGATTCCTGCCACGATGGTAACATGGTGCACATGGTGCATAGGCTACGGCATGAGACTGACCGCACGCTGGCGCTGGCTGCAGTATATCCCTGCAGGAATATATTTTATGTGGATAGCATACGAGGGTGCGAACCTGTTCTACGAGAACGAGGCAGGCGCCATACTGGGCATACCTTTCTGTGCCACCATAATACTGACTATATGGGCAATAATGATTGCAAGCTTCTCACGCAAGAAATCGCCCTCCATCGTCAGCATACCAAAGGACGAGACACCATGGCAGAACAGGGCACAACTGCTGGCCGTAGTGGCCGTCTTCTCTGCGCAGGGGGCTTTCACCGAGATACAGCGCCCTTATACACGTGTCATAGCAGACATGAACGTGAGTCTGCTGGACAACGACTGGCAGACAATCATGGAGACTGCACGCAAGAATGCAGAACTCTCCTATCGTCCTATAGCCGCCAATTATGCCATAGCATTAGTGAAGACAAACCAGATATGCGAACGCCTCTATGACATACGTCTTGACTATGACTCTCTGTACCTGCACGGCAGAAACCAGGACAAGCATGCCATGACCCTGAACCTATATCAGGAGGACTGCGACTATCATGCCGGCTTTATGCAGACATGCATCCACCATGCCATGGAACGCATCACTATGGTAGGCCCGAATATCCATTCCATGGAACTGTTGGCAAAATGCGCTCTCATGACGGGCGAATGGGAGGTGGCAAGGAAATACCTGCGCATACTCAGCGACGTGCCCTTTGAAAAGGAGTTTGTGGAGAAGTACAGCGCCTACGTGGGCAAGCCAGAAGTGGTGAATGCCGACAAGGAGATGGCGTTCATACGACAACTTGAACCTGTCAACGACTCGTTCGAGAACGAATACCAGCAACCCACCTTCCTGGGTTATAATGCTGCGCTGACCGAAGGACGAAGCAAGAATGCCCTGCTCAACTCGCTGGCGGTGTGCATGTATTCCAAGTCAATGCCTGCATTTATGATGCGAACTCGCCCCTTGGAGGGCACTCTCCCCCCAGAGAATGTAGCAGATGCCCTGTGCCTGATGATATCCAAGGACGAAGGAATAGTGCATAGATTCCCCTCTATGGAATTCAGACAGCAGAAATTGGCATCCAAGATTTCAGAGATGAAGCCCTATATGAAGGACCGTCCCAAGTACGCAAGAGAACTGTTCCCCAGATACAAAGGATACTATCCCTACTACTACTTCTTCGGCAATCTGAAGGCAACACGCAAAACTCCGAAGAATGAAGGTTCAAGTACAGCGGGAGTGAATTAAACGGAAAGGTGAAAACGGAAAACGGAAAGCTATCCACCGCGCCAGCAAACTGTCCCCTTGAGACAGGGGGACGAGCGAAGCGGAGGGGGTGGATGAGAACGAAGAACGAAGAACGGAGAACGGAAAACGGAGAACGGAAAACTGAGAGCTGAATATAATCCACCCCCTCCCCCCTGCGGGGTACTCGCCCCTGTCTCAGGGGGAGAAAGTTGGGCGATAACGTTAGCCAGCAGTAACTGACTGTCCCCCTGAGACAGGGGGACGAGCGAAGCGGAGGGGGTGGATTAGAACATAAAACAAAAATGAAACCGAAGGTTGACGTCCATAGAGAGGCTGAGGTCAAAGGTGAGAGTCAAAGGTTGAACAACAGTAGGGACGCTGCGTGCAGCGTCCGATAACAGCAAGCAAAGCAACAATGACATAGTGCTTTGTCCGCCAGAGGAGCAAAGAGAAACCTAGATATTCTACAAACATAAAGCCATACATGAAGCATATACCTTATATATTATATATAGTACTGACTGCTGCCATACTTACCGCCTGCAAGCAGAAGACCTTTGATGTGCCTGCCACCTACGAGGAAAAAACGGAACAGGCCAACATATATCCCGACTACAAGGACATAGTCATACCAGAAAACATTGCGCCGCTGAACTTCATGACAGAAGGAGCACAGGCCATGGTGGTTACCTTTGAAGGCAAAGGTACGACGCTGACTGCCTCCGGAATAGACCGCATAGATGTGGACACCACGGAGTGGCGTGCCTTGCTAAATGAAAATGCCGGCGGAGAGTTAAAGGTGACGGTATACACCATGGAGGGAGAAAAGTGGTTCCGCCATGCTCCGCATACCATTACTGTGGCAGAACCCATAGACCCGTACCTGTCCTACCGTCTGATAGAACCTGGTTACGAACTCTACCGTCAGTTGGGTATCTACCAGCGCTGTATGGAGAACTTCACACAAAAGCCCATCTACGAGAACAACAGACTGTACGAAGAGGGGAACAACCACTGCATCAACTGCCACAACTTCCAGAACTACAGCACCGACCGCATGCTGTTCCATGTGCGTGCCAACCATGGCGGCACAATAATGATAGAGGGAGACAAGGCAAGGAAGATACAGATAAAGAACCCAAACATCCTGGCCGCCGGAGTGTATCCTTCCTGGCACCCGAAAAAGAATATGGTGTGCTTCTCTACAAACAAGACCGGACAGACCTTCCACATGTATCATGCAGAGAAGATAGAGGTGGTGGATACGGACAGCGACCTGCTTCTCTACTATGCAGACAAGAACGAGGTGAAGAACTTGCTGAGCACAGAATACTTTGAGACCTTCCCCTGCTGGACACCAGAAGGAGACGCCCTGTATTTCTGTGCCGCCTACATACCACAGGTAATAGGCATCCCCGACAGCCTGCGTGCGGTGGGCATAACAGCCAATTACGAGAAGATACACTACAACCTGATGCGCATGAGCTATGATGCCGAACGCGACAGTTTCAGTACCCCTGAGGTAGTGGTGGATGCCGCTTCTGCAGGTAAGAGTGTGACCTTCCCCCGTGTCAGTCCCGACGGCCGATATGTGCTATATGCCGAGGGTGACTATGGACAGTTCCATATCTGGCACAAGAGCAGCGACCTGTGGGTTAAGGACCTGCAGAACGACACTTGCTATGCTCTGACCGAAGCAAACAGCAACGATGTGGATTCGTATCACACTTGGAGCAGCAACGGCCGCTGGATAGTGTTCTCTACCCGACGCATGGATGGCAACTACACACGTCCCTTCTTTGCCTATTTTGACAAGCAGGGCAAGGCACACAAGGCTTTCTGCCTGCCACAGCGCGACCCGGAGCACAACATCCTGCTTCTGAAGAGTTACAATGTGCCTGAACTGAGCAAGAATGCCGTACAGGTGTCCGAGCAGACACTGCGCGATATAATATACCACACCGACGGCGACACTGCCACCTATGTGGGAGAACCGAGGACTGATGCCCTGACGGGAGCAACGAAGAAAACGGAAATGTGAAAACGGAAAGCGGAAAGGTGAGAGCTGAGAACGGTATATAATCCACCCCCTCCCCCCTGCGGGGTACTCACCCCTGTCTCAGGGGGAGAAAGTTGGGTGATAACGTTAGCCAATAGCAACTGACTGTCCCCCTGAGACAGGGGACGAAGAGGGGCTTTAGAAGAATGACCAAATGTCATTCTGTGCCCACTGAGGAGAGCACTGCCCAGTGCGACGCTGGACCCGAAGGGAGCGAAGCGGAGGGTAGGTGAAAACGGAAAACTAAGAACAATCCACCGCGCCAGCAAACTGTCCCCCTGAGACAGGGGGACGAGCGAAGCGGAGGGGGTGGATGAGATAGGAAAACTATCCACACCTAACGAACAGGAAAGTAAAAGCTGTGAGTAAGCGAGAGCAGGCTCGACGAAACAAAGGTTGACGATAAGTCAAGTGAAAACGGAAAACGGAAAGGTGAGAACGGTATATAATCCACCCCCTCCCCCCCTGCGGGGTACTCACCCCTGTCTCAGGGGGAGAAAGTTGGGTGATAACGTTAGCCAATAGCAACTGACTGTCCCCCAGAGACAGGGGACAAAGTAAACGGAAAGCGAAAAGGTGAAAACAAAAACGAAAAACAAATAACCCAAAATACTAACCCTATAAACAATTACAACTATGCGAGTAATTATTGAACCTAATTACACTGAGTTGAGCCGTTGGGCTGCCGAGTATGTTGCTGCACGCATCAACGCTGCTAACCCCACCCCCGAGAAGCCCTTCAAGCTGGGCTGCCCCACCGGTGGTTCTCCTCTGGGTCTGTACAAGAACCTGATTGAGATGTACAAGGCTGGCAAGGTAAGCTTCGAGAACGTCGTTACCTTCAACATGGACGAGTACGTTGGTCTGCCCGAGGAGCATCCCGAGAGCTACCACAGCTTCATGTGGAACAACTTCTTCAGCCACATCAACATCAAGAAGGAGAACGTACACATCCT
>JAGBYI010000181.1 GCA_017628845.1 Bacteroidaceae bacterium | reverse complement strand
TGTGGACCAGCCTGGGCTTGAACCAGGGACCTCCAGATTATGAGTCTGTTGCTCTAACCAACTGAGCTACAAGTCCGAGCCTTCGGATTTCTCCTTAGCGAGTGCAAAGGTATAACATTTTTCCGATACTGCAAGCAATATTCAAGTTTTTTTTGTACCTTCGCACTATGTTTGTTGCAACGATAGGTTTTTTTGATGGTGTGCATTGCGGACACAGGTTCCTTATTTCCCAAGTCCTGGAACAGGCTCGCAAGGAGGGATTGCTTTCCATGGCCATCACCATGGACAGGCACCCGAAGACCATAGTGGCAACGGATTATGTGCCATGCCTGCTTACTACCACCGAGGAAAGGATGGCCCTGCTTAGGAAAAGCGGCATAGAACATGTGGAGGTGCTGGAGTTTGACCGCAAGATGGCGGAGATGGACGCACGCACGTTCATGAAGGAGGTTCTGCGCAAGCGACTGGATGTGAGCACCTTGGTAATGGGATATGACCATAGATTCGGACATGGTGGAGGAACTCACGAGGACTACGTGAAATGGGGGAGGGAGTGTGGTATAAAGGTAGTTATAGCACAGCAGTTCAAGAACCACTATGCCAGCAGTAGCGAGATAAGACGGCTCTTGACGGAAGGCAAAGTAAAAGATGCAGCAAAGTTGCTAAACCATCCATATGTTCTGACTGGTATCGTAGAAAGCGGGCACCAAGTGGGGCGCACACTAGGATTCCCTACTGCCAACTTAAATATTGCGGAGAACAAACTGATTCCTGCCACCGGTGTCTATGCGGTGATGACAGAACTGGGAGCCGGAATAATGAACATTGGCCGACGCCCTACGCTGAACAACGGCACGAACCTTTCCATAGAGGTACACATAATGAACTATAAGGGCAACCTTTATGGCAAGGAACTGCACCTTTCCTTTATTGAGCGCATACGCGAGGAAAAGAAGTTTGCCTCGCTAGAAGAGCTAAAGGCACAGATTCAGGAAGACATCAATCAGGCATCAGCCATGTTTGATGCAACGGATAAGACGGTGTGACCCATCTGCCACGGTTGTTGCAAACAAATACACATCGCCACCTTCTGCCAAGCGAAGTTTTTTCCTTAGTTCCGCCACACTGGTGGGGAAGTTTCTTGCCGTAATGTTTGCCTTTGTAACCCCGGCAAGCATGGCACGCAATTCCTTTTTACCGAAACCGCACGAAGCGACAATCTCAAAGCCACGTCCTGGGAAATCCTGTACGGGGGATGAAGAAACAAAGAGATTGCTCATAGGATGAAGTTTCTCTACCGCGTATCTTTCACAAAGCACATCCTGAAGTCCTGCTTTTAGGATACTGGCGTGAGGCTCGTAGATACACGTTGCGGAGGCACTTGCAACGTGTTCCGATGCCACTTGCAACAGGGCGCTATTCTTCTCCTCGTGTGTACATGTGAAAACCTGGTCGGAAAGCCCGAGGTTTACAGCATAGTACACTGGTTTACCTTCATAGAGTCTATCAAGAACAAACAGCAGTTCCTTGCACTCCCCCTTCACGCTAACAACATGAATTTCCCTAACGCACTTCAGTACCACCAAAGCTGCACTGATATCGAGCATGGGAGAAAGTTTTATGACGACATAGCGCGAGGCACAAAGCAAGACATCAAGAATAGCACCTATATTTGGGGTACAATCGCCTATAGCAACCGTCTTGCGTCCTACATCGTCACGCCTGGCTGGGTCAAGATAAAGAACAGAGTAGTTTGCCGTTGCACTACGCAAATATTCGGTAGAATCGGCACAAACAACCTTCGCGCCAGCCAAAGACAGGACTTTGAAATTATGCTCTGCCACACGGCATAGTTCTGCATTGCGCTCAACATAGCACGACTCTGCAAACAAGGATGCCATATAACTGAAATCTATGCCATAGCCACCTGTAAGATCAGTAAAGCAAAGACGCTCTGAGACATCGGGCAACAGACGTGAAACAACACTTTTCTTGTACTCTGCCGTATGCTCACTGGAGCATTGTTCCATGGATAACGCAGGCGGATACCATAATCCATCCACCTCTGCCCATTGGGGGAGTTTTTCACAGGCCTTCTGCCATCCCTCTATCTGTTGCAGACACCACTTTATGTCCACTCCCTCCTCCACCGCACGGAAGGCAAGGGCACGCACGTCGTCCTGTCTGTGCAGGAGTATGTATTCCTCATTCGTCATCTTACGTACAAATATAGCGATAAGCAAGGACATGTACAATCCTGCCTCACTTTATTTTGGTATTTTACATACCACTGCCGTATTTTTATGGATACAGGCACGCAAAGATTGGCTTTATTTTGCTATATTTGCAGTCTAATATGGAAGATTTTGATATAAGACACGAAGGACAGGTTCGCGAGAAGGACTACGAGAATGCCTTAAGGCCACTGAAGTTCCAGGACTTCAGCGGTCAGAAGAAGGTGGTGGAGAACCTGAGCATCTTCGTTGAGGCCGCCAAATACCGTGGCGAACCCTTGGACCATACCCTGTTGCACGGACCTCCAGGTCTGGGCAAGACCACGCTGAGCAACATCATAGCCAACGAACTGGGCGTGGGATTCAAACTGACCTCCGGTCCTGTGCTGGACAAACCTGGCGACCTTGCCGGCATACTGACATCGCTGGAACCAAACGACGTACTCTTCATAGACGAGATTCACCGACTGAGTCCCGTGGTGGAGGAATACCTTTATTCCGCCATGGAGGACTACAGGATAGACATAATGATTGACAAGGGACCCTCGGCACGCTCCATACAGATAGACCTGGCACCCTTCACCCTGGTGGGCGCTACTACACGAAGCGGTCTGCTAACCGCCCCGTTGCGTGCCCGTTTCGGCATAAACCTGCATCTGGAATACTACGACAGCACCACATTGCAGAAGATTATCCTGCGAAGTGCCAGCATCCTGAGCGTTCCCATTGAGGGGAAGGCCGCGGCAGAGATCGCAAGCCGTAGCCGTGGCACACCACGTATAGCCAATGCCTTGCTTCGCCGCGTGCGCGACTTTGCACAGGTGAAGGGCAATGGCAAGATAGACGTGAGTATTGCACGCTATGCCCTGGAGGCGCTGAATATCGACCGCTATGGCCTTGACGAGATAGACAACAAGATACTGCTCACCATAATAGACAAGTTCAAGGGCGGTCCCGTGGGCATCAACACCATTGCCACCGCCATAGGCGAGGACGGAGGCACGGTGGAAGAGGTGTACGAACCATTCCTGATAAAGGAAGGCTTTATAAAGCGCACACCGCGAGGCAGAGAGGTAACCGAACTGGCATACCAGCACCTGGGGCGCACACCACTTGCCACAAACGGCCAGCAGAGTCTCTTTGACTTTTGAGAGTAATCGGAGTTGTCGGAATACTCTGAATACTCTGAATACTCTGAATACTCTGGGTTATCTAAGTAGGCGCAGTTTTCAGTTTTGACTTGACTTATCGTCGACCTTTGGTTATTCGCCTAAGCTCATCAAGCTAAAGCAGTCACATTTTCGTTTCTAACATGGTTCTCAACTACATCTGGATAGGTTTCTTCCTCATAGCATTCCTCATAGCATTGGCACGGCTGGTGTTCATGGGCGACACCTCGGTGTTTCCTGCCATAATGGACAGCACCTTTTCTTCTGCCAAGACGGCATTCGAGATTTCCCTGGGACTGACAGGTGTCCTGTCCCTGTGGATGGGCATAATGCAGATTGGTGAAAAGGGCGGACTGGTAAGCGCATTGAGCCGCTTGCTTTCACCCCTATTCTGCCGACTCTTTCCCGACCTTCCGAAGGGACATCCTGCCTACGGGCACATGTTCATGAACATCAGTGCCAATATGTTGGGACTTGACAATGCCGCAACACCATTGGGACTGAAGGCTATGGAATCCATGCAGGAGGAGAACAAGGCACAGAATGAGAGAAAGGCCAGAGAACAGGGACTCACGCCTGAAGAAGTTGAGAAACTGAACACCACCGCCTCCAATCCCATGATAATGTTCCTGGTACTGAACACTTCGGGCCTCACGCTCATACCGGTCAGCATACTGGTGTACCGTGCACAGATGGGAGCGGCACAACCTACGGACATCTTCATACCTATCTTGCTGGCCACAACCATTGCCACATTGGGGGGTATTATCGTTACGAGCCTCTACCAGAAGATAAACCTGCTGAACCGTGCCGTCCTGGGCACCATGCTGGGAATCTGCCTGCTCATAAGCGGTGTAGTGTGGATGGGCACACAAGTGGACAGGGATACCATGAACCTATGGAGCACCACCGTAGCAAACGTGCTGCTGTTTACCATAATCATAGGTTTCATCGTGGCAGGTCTGAAACGCAAGGTGAATGTCTACGAAGCCTTTGTGGAAGGAGCAAAGGGCGGTTTTGAAACTGCAGTGCGCATCATACCTTATCTGGTGGCAATACTGGTAGCAATCGGAGTGTTCCGGGCATCGGGTGCGATGGATGTCATCATCTCCAGCACAGAATGGCTGGTAGCATCCATGGGCTTGAATGCCGACTTTGTACCAGCCCTGCCCACGGCAATAATGAAACCGCTGAGCGGTTCGGGTGCCAGAGGCATGATGGTGGATGCCATGACTACATACGGAGCAGACAGTTTTGTGGGACGACTGAGCTGCATCTTCCAGGGGGCAACAGATACAACCTTCTACATATTGGCCGTATACTTCGGCAGCGTGGGCATACGACATACACGCCATGCCGTGGCGGCAGGCCTCATCACCGACCTCATCGGTGTGGTGGCAGCAATATTCATAGCATACGCATTTTTCGGATAAACAACACTAAAAACAAGCATAACATCGTGTTCATAGCAGTAGCAGGAAACATAGGAGCAGGAAAGACCACACTGACAGAACTTCTGGCAAAGCACTATGGCTGGGAACCTAAGTTCGAGGCCGTAGCCTCTAATCCCTACATGGAGGACTATTACAAGGACATTCACCGATGGAGTTTCTGTCTGGAAACATTCTTCCTGAAGGAGCGCTTCCGAGACCTTCTTGCCATATCGCAGACCGACAAGGATGTGATACAGGACCGCAGTATCTTCGAGGGTGTGCACGTCTTTGCCGCCAACAACCAGGCAATGGGCAACATGGAGCAGCGCGACTATGACACATTCATGGAACTCTTCCAACAGATGACCAGTGTGGCACGCACACCTGACCTGATGATATACCTCCGTGCCTCCATACCGCATCTGGTGGCAAATATCCAGAAGCGCGGTCGTGGATACGAGCAGAGCATCCCCATTGACTATCTGCAGAATCTGAACAACCGTTATGAGGACTTCATCTATAATAAGTATGAAGGCAAGGTGCTGACCATAGAAGTGGACAATATGGACTTTCTGCACAACCCCGACGACTTCATGCTCATCACGGACAAGATAGACCGCATATTCTATAGCCTATTCCCCGAAGAAACCAACAAATAATATCAATCTCTAAGTAAAACAATACCGATATGCACATAGCGATAGCAGGAAACATTGGTTGTGGCAAGACCACCCTCACCAAGATGCTGGCCAAGAGATATGGCTGGGAAGCACGTTTTGAACCTGTGGACGTGAATCCTTATCTGGAAGATTTCTACAAGGACATGGCACGATGGAGTTTCAATCTGCAGATATACTTCCTGAACAAGCGTTTCAAGGACGTAGTGGAGATAAGCAAGGCAACAGACCGTACCATCATTCAGGACCGTACTATTTTCGAGGATGCACGTATATTTGCCCCAAACCTGCATGAACAGGGTTACATGTCCGACCGCGACTTCGAGAACTACACCGACCTCTTCGACCTGATGATGTCCCTCGTGGGGCTGCCCGACCTGATGATTTATATCCGCAGCACTATCCCCAACCTCATAGCACAGATAAGCAAACGCGGACGTGAATACGAGCAGAGCATCCGCATAGATTACCTAAAGGGCCTGAACGACCGCTACGAGGAATGGATAAAGAATTATCCCGGCCAGGTTCTTATAATAGACGGAGACACATGCAAGTTCGGTGACAATCCCGAGGATTTCCGTATGGTGACGGAAGAAATTGACCAAAGGCTGTACGGCCTGTTCTAAACGGAAAGGTGAAAACGGAAAACTGCGAGTAAGCGAGAGCAGAAGCATGGTAGGGACGCTGCAGCGTCCGACAACAGCAAATAAAGCGGACGCAGCCGCTGCGTCCCTACATTATTGAGCGATATGTAGAAAAACAGATATCGGACCCCTCACAGTTAAACACTAAACTCTGAACAATCAACCCACATGGCAAATCTGAAAGCCCTTGCCAAGGATACGGCAATATATGGTCTGTCGAGCATAGTAGGCAGATTCTTGAACTACCTGCTCGTTCCCCTCTACACTCACGTTATCAGTGCGGAGAACGGCGGTTATGGCATAGTCACCAACCTCTATGCCTATGTTGCCCTATTGCTCGTACTGCTCACCTTCGGCATGGAGACAACCTTCTTCCGCTTTGCCAACAAGGAGGGGGAAGAGCCGGACACAGTATTCTCCACCTCGCTGGCGGTAATTGCCTCGTTGGCATGCGTGTTCCTTGCAGGAATCTACGGTTTCATCACACCTGTAAGCGAACTGCTGGGCTATGCCGAGCATCCGGAGTACATTATGGTTATGGCATCCGTTGTAGCATTGGATGCCCTGCAGGCCATACCGTTCAGTTACCTTAGATACAAGAAGAAGGCCATCAAGTTTGCCTCGCTCAAACTTCTCTTCATCGTGCTCAACATCGGTCTTAACCTTCTATATTTTGTTTGGTTGGGCAAGAGCGATGTGCTTTATGTCTTCACCCTAAACCTTGTATGCACCGGTATAATAACCTTCTTCTTCCTGCCTGAAATGCTGAGAATAAAGTGGAAGGTAGACCTGGGTCTGCTACGCCGCATGCTTTCCTATTCATGGCCCATCCTCATTCTGGGCATAGCAGGCATCCTGAACCAGGCCGCCGACAAGATGATTTTTCCGCTCATCTATCCCGACCGTGCACAGGGTGTGGTAGAACTGGGCGTGTACGGTGCCTGTGTGAAGGTGGCTATGATCATGGCCATGATTACGCAGGCGTTCCGCTATGCCTACGAGCCTTTTGTCTTTGCACAAAGCAAGGATAAGGACAAGAACGAAACCTATGCCATTGGCATGAAGTATTTCCTCATCTTCACCCTGCTGGCATTCCTTTGCGTAGTGGCATATCTGCCCCTGCTGAAATACATGGTGGGAAGCGACTATTGGGAAGGCCTGAAGGTTATCCCCATAGTGATGGCGGCAGAAATAATGATGGGAATATACTTCAACTTGTCTTTCTGGTACAAGCTAATAGACAAGACCATCTACGGAGCATGGTTCTCTTTGGCAGGTTGTGCCGTACTATTTGCCGTGAACATTATCTTCATACCCCGATACAGTTACATGGCATGCGCCTGGGGCGGTTTTGCCGGCTATGGTACGGCTATGGTGCTCAGTTACATCGTAGGCCAAAAGAAGAATCCCATCAACTATCCCATGAAAAGCATGGCGGTTTACGTGGCCATTACCTGCCTTTTCTTCGGCATCATGCAGATTCTGCCACAGGAATGGCCCGCAATACTGAGAATGGGAATAAACACAATGCTGGTCATCGCCTTCGTGGGGCACATCATATACCACGACCTGCCCCTGCGCAACTTGCCCGTAGTGGGAAAGTATTTCAGGTAGAAAGGAAAGGGGCGTTTAGAGAATCTATAAGGTATAGAGAGAAAGGCTGTGCCGGCTAAAATGCCTATAAATCCATGGAAAATTAAATTATAGGCAGTAGCACCCTTTGCCCATCTTCACATATCTTGCGGAAGATGCCGTTTTCCATGAGGAAGGCCTCGCCACGGATTTCCTCATAGCCGAACATGCTATAAAGGTATGTTCCATCGGGGAAAACGTAGAAACGCTTGCCCATGCTATCCTTGGCAGCCACTTCATTATAGACCTTCATGCCGTCCAGCACAAAGTCCTTCCATTCATAATAATGCGGCAGAATCTGTATGCTGGTCAGTCCCATGCCACGGAAGAAGCGTTTGTAGTTCGGGTCGCGTATCTCTCCGGGTAATTCCGGGATGGAGTACACCTCGTCGGCACAATTCATGCTGCCGGCACTGATGGTCAGCAGTACACCCTCGTAAACAAGCAAGGCTTCGCGAAGGAACATCTCCTGAAAGAACTTGTGCTGGGTGGGGACATGGCCGCCTCCGAGAATAATAAGGTTTGATTCGCGTACAAGTGAATGTGCAAGAGTTATGTTTCTTCTGTCTAATAAAGTCCAGCAGGAAATGTTTATGCCACAGTCCTGCATGGCCGTGCGGATACCCTCCGAGGCGCACTCGCTGCCATAGAAGTCATCGGGCGAGGAAGTGATGTACAATCCCCTTACCTCCCCCTTTAACTGACGGAGAAGTTCTTCGCGAAAGCCGTTTTTTTCAAATATGGCTCCATCGTGTCCGCAGGGACTGCTGGTGAGAAACAGAGTGAACATATATTGGGCAAAGATATTGCATTTATTTGGAATTTTCAAATAAAAACATTATTTTTGCACTGCTGAGACAAGAAAACGCAGAAATATGTTCGCGGTGTCAAAGTTTTGTTGTCCTGTCAACAATGCTTTGTTGTCCCGACAACACTCCTCTGTTGCCCCGACAACAGAACCGCCTTGTCCCGACGGTACTTTCTGGACTTCGGGATGGCAGTCTCCTGCTGGTGGCTAGACCTGGAACTAACTTCTGCTATCATAACAAACACCAAATAACATACCTATTATGAACTTCATTTTCATTTCACCCAATTTTCCGGAGAACTACTGGAACTTCTGTGCAGCACTGAAGAAGAATGGCGTAACTGTTTTTGGTATCGGCGATTCTCCTTACGACAATCTTGACCAACGTCTGAAAGACAGCCTTACCGAGTATTACCGTGTCAACAATATGGAGGACTACGACCAGATGTATCGTGCCGTGGCGCATTTTGCGGCAAAGTACGGACGCATTGACTGGATAGAGAGCAACAACGAATACTGGCTGGAGCAGGATGCCCGATTGAGAACCGACTTCAACGTGAACACCGGCATCAAGACGGACAAGATATACTCCATCAAGGAGAAATCTGAGATGAAGAAGTATTATGCTGCCGGAGGTATCCGTACGGCACGACAGATAAAGGCTACCGAAGGACTGGACAACATCCTGAAGTTTGCCTACGAGGCAGGCTATCCTCTCTTTGCAAAACCCGATATAGGTGTAGGTTCCGGCGGCACGCACAAGATAGAGAGCGAATGGGGTTTGCGCGACTTCCTGAACAATACACCCCATATCCATGAATACGTCATCGAGGAGTTCGTAACGGGCAACATCTGTACCTACGATGCCATCATCAACTCAAAAGGCGAACCTCTTTTCGAGAGCATGTGTGTGTGCCCGCCTTCTATCTCCGATATTGTCAACTACAATCTCGATAGCACCTATTACGTTCAGCAGCACATAAACGAGAACCTGCGCTTCTGGGGCCGACAGACCATCAAGGCCTTCGGAGTGAAGAGCCGCTTCGTGCATCTGGAGTTTTTCCAGTTGGGACGTGCTCACCGCGGTCTTGGCAACGAGGGCGACTTCGTGGCTCTGGAGGTGAACATGCGTCCCGGCGGAGGTTACACACCCGATATGATAAACTATGCCCACAACGTGGACGTGTATCAGATATGGGCAGACATGGTGGCATTTGACAGCCGTACACAGGCAGACAACAACGACGATTACTTCTGCGTATATGCCGGCCGCCGCTCAGGCGTGGAATATCATCTCAACGATGCCCAGATCCTGGACAAGTATGCATATGCCATGAAGATGACTCCCAATATAGACAAGGCCTTGGCTCCTGCCATGGGCGACTATGCCTATATAGCCCGCTTCCGCACGGAATGGGAGCGTGATGAATTCCTATATGATGTGTGCAACAGAAAGTAAACAACTATTACAATATAGGCAGGTCTCCGGACCTGCCTATACTTAGCACTATACCTTATATAATATATAATGGAAGGACAATACAACAAGCATTTCAGCAATCATCTCCAGCGCGAGATGGAGTACAAGACATACGGCAAGAAGGGACGTCCCGTACTAATCTTCCCTTCTCAGGACGGCCGTTACTTCGACTTCGAGAACTTCGGCATGATAGACGTGCTGGCCCCCTGGATTGAAAAGGGCGAGATACGTGCCATCTGTGTGGACGGCATAGACGGCGAGACATGGAGCAACCGCTCTGCCGACAACCGCTGGCGCATAGAGCAGCACGAGCGCTGGTATCACTACGTTACCGAGGAACTGATTCCAGAGGTGCGCAAGCGCAAGACCGAGACATTCATCGTAACGGGTTGCTCTATGGGCGCGTTCCATGCCGGCAACTTCTTCTTCCGCCGTCCGGACATCTTCGACTCCGTAATTGCATTGAGCGGTCTTTATTCCGCCAGTTACGGTTTCCCTATGTATAGCGACGACCTTACCTTTATGAACTCGCCCATCGACTTCCTGCGCGAGATGCCTGCCGACCACCCCTGGATGGACCTCTACAAGAAGCACAATATCTACATCTGCGTAGGTCAGGGCAAGTGGGAGGACGAACTTCTGGAAAGCACACGCGCTTTGGACACCGTGCTTTGCCAGCGTGGCATCCCTGCCAACATGGACTACTGGGGCTTCGATGTAGACCACGATTGGTGCTGGTGGCGCGTACAGTTGCCTTATTTCATGGAAAAGGTGCTTGCCGCCAAGTAAAGGATACACGAATATTATCCTCCCCAGAAAGACAGAGAAGCGCCATTGCGTGACTCTTCGGTGGGGAGGATGTTTCGTATTTGTGCGCATGGGTGAAATCCTGTTGATGTAGAAACAAAGAACCAGAACCACGAAGAGATGAATATAGTTGTACTGGATGCATATGCGGCCAATCCCGGTGACCTGTCCTGGGAAAAGCTGAAAGAAATAGGGGAGGTCGCCATCTACAACCGTACTGCTGCCCAAGATGTGGCAGAGCGTGCCATGGATGCCGAAGTGATACTCACAAATAAGGTGCGCATTGACCGTGAGTTGATGGAAGCGCTGCCCAAATTGCGCTATGTGGGAGTGCTGGCAACCGGTTATAACGTAGTTGATACAGAAGCCGCCTGCGAACATGGAATCGTTGTTGCCAACATACCTGCCTATGGTACCATGTCCGTAGCACAAATGGTATTTGCCCACTTGATGAACATCTGCAACCGGGTAGCGCACTATTCGGAGGCAGTGGATTCTGGCAGGTGGAGCACCTCTCAGGATTTTTGTTTCTACGACACTCCATTGCTGGAACTGGCCGGAAGAACCATGTGCATCGTGGGACTTGGCAACATAGGCATGGCGGTGGCAAAAATTGCACAGTCCTTTGGCATGAAGACAATGGCCGTGACCCGCAAGTCCGAGGAAGAACTACACTGTCTTGGTATACAAAAGGCCAATTCCTACGAGGAGTTGTTTGCCCATGCCGATGTGCTCTCCTTGCATTGCCCTCTGGCAAAGGATACTATGCATCTTGTCAATGCTTCACGTTTGGCGCTGATGAAACCCTCTGCCATCCTTATAAACACGGGGCGAGGTCCATTGATAGACGAGCAGGCTCTGGCAGATGCGTTGAACTCCAGACATCTTTATGCCGCCGGCATTGATGTGCTGAGTGAAGAACCTCCTGTAAGTACAAATCCTTTGATAGGTGCGCGAAACTGCTATATCACACCGCACATAGCGTGGGCCACCAAGGAGGCTCGGGGCAGACTCATAGACATTGCAATAGAAAACATCAAAGCCTTCATGGAGGGCAATCCCAGGAACGTAGTTTCCTGACCTATCAACGCTTAAAGACATGGAAAAGCATTACAAGGACATATTCCTGGATTTTGACGATACGCTTTATGATACCCACGGGAATGCGGACATCGCATTGGGAGAATTGTTTGAGGACTTTGCCCTGTACGAGCATTTCAACGATATAGAGGACTTCCGCATACCTTACTGGCAAACCAACGTGGAACTATGGAAGCAATATGCCGCTGGCGAGATTGAGCGGCATACTCTCATAGTAGAGCGTTTTCGCAGGCCTCTCAGTTTGGGACGTGGATTGAAGGACGTTTCCGAGGAATTTTGTCTGGAGGTAAGCGACCACTTCCTGGAACTATGTGCTGTTAAGCCCGGAGTGATAGAAGGTGCGCATGAAGTGATGGGGCATCTGCTTTCCCGTGGATACAGGCTTCACATGTGCAGCAACGGTTTCCGCGAGGTGCAGTACCGCAAGTTGAAGGCTTGTGGTATGACCGATTATTTCGATACGATAGTCTTATCCGAAGATGCCGGAGCCAATAAGCCATCGGCGCTTTATTTCGATTATGCCTTCCGCATGACGGGGGCCGATGTGCGTCACACCCTCATGATAGGCGATAATTTCCAGGCAGATATTCTTGGTGCAAAGCGGGCGGGCATGGACGTTATGTGGTTCAATCCACATGGGCAAGAAGCAACGGAGGCAGTGAACTATGAAATTCACTGCCTCCGGGATATTCTTCAGATTCTTTAATCGTTCCTTAGATCTTCTCTGGTTTGGTGGCTTGTACTACATTCAGTACATAGTCACCTAACTTTTCGCATTCGGAGATGAAGTCTATATAGAACACACCAATCTGGTAGTCGTATACACCGGCGTTGATGTCCTGCAGGTTGCGGTTCTTCAGCTGCTTGCGGTAGTTGTTTATTTCGTTCTCCAGATTATATGAGGTGTTGTAGTCCACATGATGTCCGCTGAGTACCGCACCGATAATCAGGCTCATGTGCTCCATGGCCTTGCGTACCATGCCCATCATGTTGTGCATGTTGGTCAGTTGCTGCTCAGTGAATTGGGTGGTGCAGTTCTGGCGATGGCGGTTCAGGGTGCGTGCCAGGTTGTAGCAGGAATCGCCAATGCTTTCCAGTTCGGTTACCTGACGCAACATGCGCATGATTTCCATCTTGGACTCAATACTGAGTCGGCCTTCGCTGACCTTGTGCAGGTAGTTGGCAATCTCCACCTCCATATTGTCTGTGATATTCTCGTACTTCTCCACACGAGAGAAAATCTTGTTGAACTCATCGTCCTTCTCTGCACGCATCAGTTCGTCTATGAAACCGGACATGCGGTTGCAGCGCTCGGCAAAACTGTTTATTTCCTTCTGGGCCTCCAGAATGCTCAGTTCTGCAGTAGATAGCATGCCGGCAGAGATGTACTGCAGACGGTATTCCTCCTCGACATCCTTTTGTGGAACAAGCCAGCAGACAAGTTTCTCTATTTGGCTGACAAAACCTATCAGTATGCATGTATTTATAAGGTTAAACAGAGTGTGGAAAGTGGAGAGTTTCCAAGTTGTGTCGTTATCGGCTCGTCCCATCAATTCTGTGGTAATGTAGGTAACTCCATCACATGCGTACGTGAAGATGGGCAAGAGCAGCATTACACCAAAGACGTTGAATACGAGGTGTGCCATAGCGGCGCGTCGTGCTTGGGTATTGGCTGCCAAGGATGCCATAAAGGCTGTGATGGTGGTACCGATGTTCTGACCCATAGCCAAGGCTGCAGCCTGGATGAATCCAAAGCCGGGGATATCCATAGCCAGCAACATCAGTGTGATGGCCATTGCTGCTGATGAGGACTGTACTATCATGGTTATCAGCGCACCCAATATCACGAACAAGACGATACCTATGAAGGAGTCGCATGGAATATAGGTGACAAGGTGGCTTACAATGGTGTCCACGTGCATGCCTTCGGCATTTACTTTCAGGTATTCCAAGCCGAGGAACAAAAGAGAGAAACCGAATATGAATTCGCCAATATTCTTCCTGTTGCCCTTGCTGGAGAAAATCAAAGGCATGCCCACGGCAAGCAGGGGAATGGCAAAGGCTGCAATGTCTACCTTAAAGCCAACTGCGGTTATAATCCATGCCGTAATAGTGGTGCCAATGTTGGCACCCATGATTACCCCGATAGCCTCGGAAAGGGTCATGAGACCTGCATTCACGAAACTTACGACCATAACTGTGGTGGCAGATGAAGACTGAATCAGGGCAGTAAGTGTGACGCCTGTCAGCACGCCCATGAATCTGTTCTTGGTCATCCAAGCCAAAATACTACGCAAGCGTTCGCCCGCAAACTTTTCCAGGCCTTCGCTCATTATCTTCATGCCAAAGAGGAAGAGGCCGAGCGAACCCAGAAGCGCTAAAATACTGATGATGGTATCCATATCTTTTATGTCTTTGACTATGCAAAGATAGTGAAATAATCTTAAACTTATATGACGCGGTACTTAAAACTTTGCATATTCATGCTTATTCTTGATGTATCAATCTGTAGGCCAGTGAACCTTTGGGTGGCGTTATGGGGCAATGGTCCCGAGGAAACCAGTCTGCCCTTTGCAGTTCGCTTTCCTGAATGCGTATGTCCCCACTTTCATATTCTGCGGTGAAACCGAGCATCAGTTGGGAAGGGAATGGCCAACTCTGGCTGCCGAAATAGCGGATGTTTCGTACTGTAATGCCGGTTTCCTCCATTATCTCGCGTCTTACTGCCTGTTCTGCAGATTCTCCGGCTTCCATGAAACCTGCCAGACAGGAATAATATTGGGCATTGCGTCTGTTGTGAAGTGCCAGCAAGATGTCGTTGCCACGCCTGACCAGTACTATGATACACGGTTCTATGCGAGGGTAGACTATATCGCCACATTCGGGGCAGACGAGCGATGTTTCCTCCTCTGCGGTACCTGGAACCAATCGTGCGCCGCATCTGGTGCAGAAACGGGTTTTGCCAAGCCATTCGTGTAGAGCCTTGGCTCGGAAATGTGGGGATGCAAGGTCTTCGCCCTCAGAGGCATAGTAGTTGCGCAAGGAAACGGAGCAAAACCCATTGGGCAAATCCTGTGTCTGAGATAGGCCCAGGGAGCATAGGTTGTTGTGCCTTTCTTCTAAAAGCACTCCTTCCTCCTGTCCCTTCCGTAGTTCTATTAGGTCGCTGAACCTGAGTTCCCGGCCGTCGCACCTCAGGATGGTGTCCTGCCCCATAATGGCAATACACCGGCAAGTGGAAGTTTTCGGAGAAAGGATGAGAGCCATGCTTGTGCCAGGTAAGGTTATGTGTTTTAGCGAGTCGTACGCATGATGAGGCGGTACAAGTTGCAACCCAGAAAATTGCCACAGGCAATTGCCAGCCAGAAGGTCAGTATCTGGGGAAGGTGAGCCAAGGTAAAATCCACGGGTACGCAGAGGTAAAAGAAAGAATCGGCTACACAGTGAGGGAAACCGCAGTTAATGAAGACAGGTATGCCGAAAAGCATGGGCAGATTCTTGCCTTCACGTGCAAAGGTGACCACGGTTGTCATTATGAAACCGCACCCTATTGCCAATATGCCACCTTTCACCGCCCCCAATGCCAGACGGGCTTCCATTATGCTCTGTGCAGTTTCTTGCACAGGCATGGGAGAACAGCGCAAAATCAGAGACATGGCTCCGCAACCCAATATGTTGCCGAACAGAATGAGAAGAACCTGGCCAAATTCTCCTTTCTTGAAGAAACCCGCCGTACCGGTGTATAGTTTCAGACTATATCCAACTACCGCCAAGAGCCCGAAGGAGAAAAGTACGGCGCCTATGATGTTCTTTTCTGCCAAATAACCGAAACCTGCAATGCCAATGCAAATACCTGCTATGAAAGCAGAACGCAGAGTAAACCAAATATCTTTTGTGGTCATGCGCATGTTATATTATAATATATAAGGTAGATAATTGCGATGCAAAGATACGCAAAAGTGAGCGTAATGGCAACGTATAGTGTGCTTATTTGGTAAAATCCCTCTTAGGAATAGAGAAAACACCCTTCTGCTTTATGGGAAATCCAAGCATAATCTTTTCAAAGTGCCATATCTTTGCGATGTGAGATAAAAGAAAAGTCAAACATTTAACAAACGTACTACTATGAGAAGGATTATGATTATTTCAGCGATGGTAATGGCAATGTCAATGTCGGTAAGTTATGCAGACGCCCAGAACCAGGGTCGTGGTCGTGGCAGAGAACGTGTAGAACATCGTGATTCTCGCAAGTCCAAAAATAATGGAGCAATTCGTAATCATTCGACCAGAAGGACGCGTCATGAAAGCATAGCCCATGCTCCCAAACCTAAAGACAGACACAACAATCACTATGTTCCCCGTGGAGCTCGTATGGTAAAGTGCGCGCCACCTCGTATCAAGCGAGGAAGCTACGTGCCGGGATGGGAAGGGCGAGTGCGTTATATGCATGATGGCCGTTGGGCATATTATGTGAATGGATGTTGGCGATATTACGATTGTTACTACAACCCATACGATTTCTTTTGTGAACCTGTTCCTCCCCGCTTGCATCATCACGCAGTAGTCGCTCATAACCATGCTTCTGCAGGTGAAGTGGCAGCAGGTGTGGTGGCAGGAACCATACTGGGTTGTATAATAGGGGCTGTAGCAAACTGATAAAGGTTATAATATATTAAATCTCCGAGGTAAAGGCAAAAAGATATGGAAAGCGTTGCCCTTATGTCGGAGATTTTTGCTATATTTGTCATACGACAAGTACAGACATGTCCTAAAAAGGTAGCATTATGACTAAGAAAAACTATTGTCTTATTCTTGCCGGTGGCATAGGGCAAAGACTCTGGCCGGTGAGCCGTAGTACCAGGCCCAAGCAGTTCCTGGATCTTTTCGGTACAGGCAGGACTCTGCTTCAACAGACTTATGACCGTGTGGCAAGATTCATAGACCCCGAAAATATATTTGTAAGCACTAATTTGCAGTATTTGCCTCTTGTGTATGAACAGTTGCCACAGGTGGACGATATGCATATCCTTGAAGAGCCACTTAGGCGTGGAACATTGGCATCGGTGGTGTGGGGCATGGCTATGATAACCAAGAGAGACCCTAAAGCCAGGGTGCTTGTGACTCCTTCGGACCAACTGATTCTTCAGGAAGCGAATTACGAGAACAACATGCTTGACGGATTGGATTTTGTGGGCAATGAAGGTTCTCTTCTTGTCATGGGTGTCAAGGCTTCTCGCCCAGAAACAGGATACGGATACATACAGAGAGGTGATGAAATCAACGAGAAAGGCATAAGTAAGGTAAAGACCTTCTCGGAGAAACCTTCCCACGAGTTTGCAGAGATGTTTGTCAAGGATGGTGGTTTCCTGTGGAATACCGGTTTGCAGGCTTTCCGTGCTGATGTGTTCCTGGATACTTTGTGCCGTATAGTGCCCGAGTATCAGTTGGGGATTCCTCGCCTGATGGCAGATGCCGAGAGTGGCGATGCCCGTTTGGTTCCCGAGGTGTTCCAGATGTTGCCCAACCTGAGCCTGGCTGTAGGTATTCTGGAACGTGCCGACAATGTCTATGTGAAGGAATGTTCTTTTGGCTGGGCAGATATAGGCACGTGGACATCAATACATGACGACTGTCCGGCAGACAATCAGGGAAATGTCCTCATGGACACAAAAGCATATTTGTATGAATGTGCAGATAACGTAATACGTCTGCCACAGGGAAGGATTGCCGTGGTGAAGGGGCTGAAAGACTATGTTATAGCAGAAGAGGGCGAAATACTCATGATTTGTCCTCGCGAGGATGCTGCCACAATGCGGCGCATGCACACCGACACCAAATTCATGTAAGATAGAGTACGAGGCGTAGTACAAAGCAGGGCCGCACCAATATTTGTTGGCGCGGCCCTGCTTTGTTTGTTGGGACCATGTCAGAATTGTGCGCGGATACTTTCGGCAATCTGGTTGAACTCCTCTGGACTGAGTTCAAGGTGAGGGTTTGTAAACCTCATGTCTGCTTCGCTCTGCATGGGTATAAGATGGATGTGTGCATGGGGAACCTCCAGTCCCAGTACGCACTGGCCCACCTTGACGCAGGGGATGGCCTTGCGGATTGCTACTGCCACTTTCTTGGCAAAGACCTGCAGTCCGGCAATCTCTTCGTCGTCCAAATCGAAAATATAGTCCACCTCGTGTTTGGGAATGACAAGAGTGTGGCCTTTTTGGAGGGGGCTGATGTCAAGGAAGGCGAAGTATTTTTCGTCCTCGGCAATCTTGTAGCAAGGTATCTCGCCTGCTACTATGCGTGAAAAGATGCTCATAATCAAATGTCGTAGCTGATGCTGGTAATCTCCAGTTGGATTTCACCCTGAGGCACGCGTATGTTGGCCGTTTCGCCTACTTTCTTGCCGAGAAGGCCCTGGGCAATAGGAGTCTCTACACTTATCTTGCCTGCACGGTGGTCCGCTTCCGTGGCACTGACGATAGTGTACTTCATTTCCATACCGTTGTTGGCGTTCTTCAGACCCACAGTGGCCATGATCTGTACGGAACTGGTATCCATGTGGCGTGTATCTATGATTTTGGCATCCAAAATGGTTTGCTTAAGCAGTGCTATTTGGGTCTCCAGCTTGCTCTGCCATTCCTTGGCTGCATCATATTCGGCATTCTCGCTGAGGTCGCCCTTGTCGCGTGCCTCGGCTATTGCTGCACTGGCGGCGGGGCGGTCCACGCTTTCCATATGCTTGAGTTTCGCTACGAGGTCGTCGTAGCCTTTTTGTGACATGTATGCCATATTGCTTTATCTGTTTGTTTGGTTATTTAATTATATGAATAGGATCTCGGTGAAGTGGTTGCGCATTTTTAGGGCTGCAAAATAAAAGAATCCCAACCTCTCGGTCAGAACCCTTCATTGGCGCAGTTCTGTTCTCAGAATTGCGATGCAAAGGTATAACATTAAAATGAATAAACAACCATTATACATGTAAATTGTTCTTTTTTGACCTTTTTTAAGTATATTGTTGTATATATATAATAAGGTATATGAGACTTTTTCGTATCTTTGCATAGATTAAGATGTTTTTTATAAACAATACGAAACAAGAAGATGAATGTAATTACAAAGACTGTGTCTCTGCCTGATGGACGTACCATCAGCATTGAGACCGGAAAGTTGGCCAAACAAGCCGATGGAGCCGTGATGTTGCGCATGAACAATACTGTGCTCCTGGCCACTGTTTGCGGTGCCAAGGATGCTGTTCCTGGCACAGATTTTATGCCTTTGCAGGTAGAGTATCGCGAGAAGTACAGTGCAGCCGGCCGTTTCCCCGGTGGTTTCACTAAGCGCGAAGGTAAGGCAAACGATGACGAGATTCTGACATGCCGTCTGGTTGACCGTGCCTTGCGTCCTCTGTTCCCCAGCGACTACCACGCCGAGGTTTATGTGAATGTAATCCTTTATTCTGCTGATGGCGTGGATATGCCCGATGCATTGGCAGGTTTTGCCGCCAGTGCAGCATTGAGCTGCAGCGATATACCTTTTGATGGCCCCATCAGTGAGGTTCGCGTTGCCCGTATCAATGGTGAATATGTTATCAACCCCACATTCGCACAGCTGGAGAAGGCTGATATGGACCTGATGGTAGGTGCTACCGAGGAGAATATCATGATGGTTGAGGGCGAGATGAAGGAGGTTAGCGAGCAGGATCTGCTCGGTGCTCTGAAGGTTGCCCATGAGGCCATCAAACCCATGTGCCAGTTGCAGAAGGAGTTGGCCAAGGAGTTGGGTACCGATGTTAAGCGCGAATACTGCCACGAGGTTAACGACGAGGAACTGCGCGAGCAGGTGAAGACCGCTTGCTACCAGCCCGCCTACAATGTTACCAAGCAGGCTCTTGAGAAGCACGCACGTGCCGAGGCCTTTGAAAAGATCCGCGAGGATTTCAAATTGGAGTATGCAGCTGCACATCCTGAACTGACCGACGACGAGTTGGCGGAGAAGAATGCATTGGTAGACCGCTATTATCACGATGTGGAGAAGGATGCCATGCGTCGTTGCATTCTGGACGAGGGTATCCGTCTGGACGGCCGCAAGACCACAGACATACGTCCCATCTGGTGCGAGGTTAGCGCCCTGCCCATGCCTCACGGAAGTGCTATCTTCACTCGTGGCGAGACCCAGTCTTTGAGTACCACCACCTTGGGTACCAAACTTGATGAGAAGATGGTGGACAATGTTCTGGACAAGAGCTACATGCGTTTCCTCCTTCACTACAACTTCCCTCCCTTCTCTACCGGTGAGGCCAAGGCACAGCGTGGCATCGGCCGTCGTGAAATCGGTCATGGCCACCTTGCATGGCGTGGTCTGAAGGGTCAGATTCCTGCCGATTACCCCTATACGGTACGTGTGGTGAGCGATATTCTGGAGAGCAACGGTTCAAGTTCTATGGCCACTGTTTGTGCCGGCTGCCTGTCTCTGATGGACGCAGGTGTGCCCATCAAGGCTCCCGTGAGTGGTATTGCAATGGGTCTCATCAAGAACCCTGGTGAGGATAAGTATGCCGTGTTGAGTGACATCCTCGGTGACGAGGACCACTTGGGCGATATGGACTTCAAGACCACCGGTACTCCCAATGGCCTTACTGCCACACAGATGGACATCAAGTGCGACGGCCTTTCTTATGAGATACTGGAGCAGGCTTTGATGCAGGCAAAGGCAGGCCGCGAGCATATCCTCGGCGAGATGATGAAGACCATGTCCGAGCCCCGTGCAGAATTGAAGCCCCACGTTCCCCGTATCGAGCAGCTCATCATTCCCAAGGAGTTCATTGGTGCTGTCATTGGCCCTGGCGGCAAGATTATCCAGGGTATGCAGGAGGATACCGGTGCTACCATCACCATCGACGAGGAAGACGGCGTAGGCAAGGTACAGGTATCCGGTTCAAGCAAGGCTGTCATTGATGCAGCCATGAGCAAGATCAAGGCTATCGTTGCCGTTCCCGAGATAGGTGAGGTATACGAGGGTACTGTACGTTCTGTAATGCCTTACGGCTGCTTTGTGGAGTTCATGCCCGGCAAGGATGGTCTCTTGCACATTAGCGAGATTGACTGGAAGCGTCTGGAGACAGTTGAAGAGGCTGGTATCAAGGAAGGTGACAAACTGCAGGTTAAACTCTTGGAGATAGATCCCAAGACTGGCAAGTTCAAACTCTCTCGCCGTGTTCTGATTGAGAAGCCCGAAGGTTATGTTGAGCGCGAGCGTCGTCCCCGTCCTGAACGCCCTGAGCGTCCCATGCGTGGCGACCGCCCTATGCGTGGAGAAAGAGGCGAGCGTGGCGAGCGTCGTCCCCGTCCACAGGAATCAGGTAACGAGGCTGCAGATGTAACCGAGTAATTAAAAGCAAGTTTAGACCTTTTCGCTATAGATAAGGAATAATACATAAAGTAAAAGGCAGTGCTCTCAAAGGGCACTGCCTTTTTTAATGTTAACCTCAAGTCGGTCATTAGACTGTTATGCGTTGATGAAACAGTCTTTTTATCACCTGTTTTCTCGCTTCTCGGTTACATTGGAGCTCCATTATGCCCTAAAGGCGCTCAAGCATGTTTGGTCGAAATCTACACTGCGGTTTTGTACATTAACAGGGGAGAGTTTTTTGATACATGCGGAAAAGGAAAAAATCTTTTCTTACATAACAGGTTTGTTGCTTATGTCGCAGATTGTCATGATTGTAAGTGCCAGTCTGTAGCCTTGTGTTGTGCTCCCAGAAATAGAACTCATAGGTTTTGGTAAACTGGTGATGTGAGAGCGTAATCTTATAGGTAATGTATCTTTATGAGTGTAAAAAAAATGACATCAAGGGGTTCTTGATGTCAATGATACAATGGTTTATACTGAGTTTGTAATACAATTGTGTGATTTTGTGTGGTGGTTGTTAATAAGCTAAACAAACAAAACTACTGTTTCAGAGAGTAGATAAGATTCAGAATACTTTGTAGTTTTTTGCTGTCTTTCTTCCATGCCGAATCGCTATATGTAGCACTGGCTTCGGTATTTCCTAGTTGAAAGCAAAAGATAGGTTTATCTTTGCTGAATACTATCTTGTCAAGGTCATTTTTATGATATTTTGCTGATGAACGTATGATGTAGCCATTGTTAGTTACGTCTACGAAATATCTTTCGGTCTTATCGCATATGAATGAGTTTTCGCCACTTTTGATATTTGTTACCTTAGGGGCATTTGGGATTGATGAATGTATAGTGAAATTTATTGCAACAGAATCATTCCAATCCAAATATGTCATGTCATAAACAAACTTATCAATATTTTCAAGTTTGGACAATTCCACTTTTCTAAAAAAATAACATATACCGTCTTGGGTGAGTCGGCTTGAATAGCGTTGGCGTATTGTTTGAGCACTGCTATCAATTGCGACGGTAATAAAGAATAAAAAGCAAATAATGTATTTCATATCGAAAGTGTAAAATAAAAGGGAGGCACACATGAAGCATACCTCCCCGTAAACTGCATCATAATAAATTAGTTACCATATACGCGTACGCCCAACTTCTTCATGATACCATAGTCAACGCACCATGTGTCAACGTGAGAAATACGAGTGATACCGCCGTTCTTAGCAGCCTGATTGATAGCAGCGTCGGTAGAACCACCGATGAAGCCCACCCATACAGTCTGAACAGCCTCACCACACTTGCTACCTACGGGGTTAGAAGTAGCAGCAACGGGAGCACATGAAGAACAGCTAGCCAAAGCCATGCTAGCAACTACTGCAACAGCATAAAACAACTTTTTCATTTTGTTTAGTTTTTAAGCTCTTTGTTATTACTAGAAATACGTTGTCGGAGCTTGTTCATACAACATAATCTTTTTTAAAGTTTCTTAAGCAGAACTAATTGCAGTGCAAATATAGGAAATAAATATTAATAAATACTAATAATGCTGATTTATTTAAGTGAAAATGTTTTTATTTTATCATTTTGCTATGAAAATGTAAGAAATCTAATCATTTGTGATGTTGTGCTTCTTTAGAGCAGGTATTTTCTTTTGTCTGTAAATGCTGCATAAACGGTGTGTTGGAAGTCTGTTTATTCATTGATAAAAGGAAATGAATGTTGCCGGCGCTCTAACTGATTAGTTCATAGTAACATAGCTTCAGTGAGCCTGTAGGCTGCCGTATTGCCTGTTTGTATGCTGTACGGTTCTTGAGAGAACACAGATTTGTCCTCCCGAGGACAAGGCCTTGACGTCCCGAGGACAAAGGCTTGACGTCCCGAGGAACGACCTCACTCTTCGGGATGTCTGTCTTGCTTTGGATGTCTTGCAAAACCGTAATGCTGAATATTGGTGGCTGGCAAAACGCAACAGCTAATTTGGACAATACGGATGAAGGCGCTATCTTTGTGATAAAAATAGGATGTGCCTCAATTGGGACACATCCTATTGCCTGCTGTTTTTTGCCTTTGGAGATTCTATCTCCTATTTTATGCGTATGAGCAGTACGCCTTTTTCTTTGTAGACCTTGCCGTCGTATATCGGGTATGCCATTCCGGCATCGTTGGTGATGAATTCAATAAGGTAGGAGTCTACATCATAGTCTCCATTGTGATACATATTGAGTATGCCTGTTTTCTCATCGTATTTGTAGTAGAAAGACCATGTCTCGTCATATCCGTAGTTACCATTGCCCTCGTATCCCCTTCCGGTTCCATCGGCATTGAAAACATATTTTTCATAGAAATTATTTTCGCTTTCTCCGTAATGCCATGTGCCTACAATTCGAGACGAACTGTTTGAACCATTGCCTCCGTTATTTCCTGGGTCTTCTGTGTCGCTTTTGCTGCATGAGGTTACTGACAATGTTATTGCCGACACAAACATAAATGCCAAAAGGCCTAATAGGTACTTTTTCATGATTTAGTGCTATTTAGAGATTGTTATTGTGTTTGATTTGTAACTCTTTCCGGAGGCAGTCTTGACCACGCCTCGTATTGTTGATGGGCTGCCAGATGTGTATGTTATGCTGAAGGTGTATTGGTGAGCAGAGGTTTTTACGGCAGTTGGTGGGTAGAAAGTGCCGCTAACTCTTTCTAATCCAATTTGTTCTACGGTAAAGTTGCTGCCTGTTGCCTTTACCGTTATGTCATAGTTTCTTTTGAACCTGTTTGAATCGGTTGTTCTGCTTGAGATGCTTACAGTTATATTTTCTTCTTCTGATGGTGTGGAGTCTTCACTATCCGTGTCCATGGTCCATTCGTCTACGTGTTGGTTGAAGTACGATTCGGAATAATAAGTACGCCCTTTGTATGTTACATAGTCTTTATAGATGCCAATGCTATAACCGGTAGGTTCGCCGGCATTATATATGTCAACTGAGGAACCGTTTATGTCAAGTCCATATATATCCCACTCAAGCATGTCCGAATACCAATCGCCCTTCAGTCCATTGCAATACGTGTCAATATCCCCATCTACCAAATCTGAGTTGTCTATTGACCCATAATCGGTTAGTACGTGTTCTTCTATTTTTAGAGCGTATGCCTGGTAATAGGTTGCCCAATCGTAGTTGCCAAGTGATATTTTCTCGGGTTTAGTAGCGTAGGTACCTGCAATGTCACTCCAGGAGTACAAATCCTGTTCATTCTCGTTGTCCACATCAGTGCCACTGCACCCAAGCAGCATAGGAATAGCCATTATGGTGCACAGAGTGACATGCAATGAACTCTTTAGAATTCTTTTCATATCGGTTGTGATTAAATATCCTACTCACTTTACGGCTTTTCGGGAACTCCGTCAGTTCCTGTGTGTCAGTGCTGTGCCAGGGATACGTACATAAAAAAACGCGGAACTTATTAGTGTGTTCTCTACTCAAGGTGTTTGGCGTAACCTGCTGACGGAACAACTAAAAGCCCACGCGTTATCGCATGAGCATTCCAGTGTCATTCCTGTCAGCATCTTTAAGTCGCCAAACTTTTGAGTAGACAGAATAAAACTAAAACGCTTTTCTATTCTAAAAATGTGCGTATCAATTATACGCTATGTTTCATAGGCTGGGATGAGGTTGGTTGGTACTATTTATATTGCCGCAAATAAGGTGGAATAGAAATTCTGCTTATGCATCAATATTGGCAAATGTTGCATTCTGTTCGATGAACTCGCGGCGTGGTGCCACATCCTCGCCCATGAGCATGGAGAAGACGTAGTCGGCCTGTGCGGCATCGTCGATAGTAACCTGCTTGAGCAGACGGCGCTCGGGGTCCATGGTTGTCTCCCACAACTGACCGGGGTTCATCTCACCAAGACCTTTGTAGCGCTGTGTGTGGATAGCGTCTTCACGGCCGTTGGCGTATGTCTGGATGAAGCGCAGACGGCTGGCTTCATCGTAGCAGTATTCCTCGTGCTTGCCAATGGTGCAGCGGTAGAGTGGGGGAGTGGCGATGTAGAGGTGCCCGTTGCGGATGAGTTCGGGCATGTAGCGGTAGAAGAGGGTCATCAGAAGGGTGTCGATGTGAGAACCATCGACGTCGGCATCGGTCATGATGATTACCTTGTAGTAACGCAGTTTGTCGTAGTTGGCTTCCTTGCTGTCCTCGCCAAGACCGAAGCGTACGCCCAGTGCCTGGATGATGTTGTTCACCTCCTCGTGCTCGAAGGCCTTGTGCCACATGACACGTTCTACGTTGAAGATCTTGCCACGGATGGGCAGGATGGCCTGGAAATGGCGGTTACGGCCCTGCTTGGCACTGCCGCCCGCAGAGTCACCCTCGACAATGAAGAGTTCGCAATTGGCTGCATCTCTGTCGGAACAGTCGGCCAGTTTGCCGGGGAGACCGCCGCCTGCCATGGGAGACTTGCGCTGTACGTTCTCGCGTGCCTTGCGTGCAGCAACGCGTGCTGTGGCAGCCAGGATGACCTTGTCCACGATTACCTTTGCCTCGTGGGGGTGTTCCTCCAGATAGTTGCTTAGAGCCTCGCCAACAGCCTGCTGAACGGCACCTGCCACCTCGCTGTTGCCAAGTTTTGTCTTTGTCTGTCCTTCAAACTGAGGTTCTGCTACCTTCACGCTGATAACGGCTGTCAGGCCTTCGCGGAAGTCTTCGCCAGAGATTTCAACGTGGTTCTTGGCAAGTTTCTCCAGTTCCTTTACGCACTGCTTCTCGGCGTATCCTTTCAGTGTACGTGTCAGAGCGGTACGGAACCCCTGCAGGTGAGTGCCACCCTCTATGGTGTTGATGTTGTTGACGTAGGAATGCAGGTTCTCGGAATAGCCTGTGTTGTACATGATGGCTATCTCGATGGGTACACCCTGCTTTTCGGTGTTCAGGTAGATGACGTCGTTGATGAGGCGTGTGCGTGTGCTGTCGATATAGCGAACGAAATCGCGCAAACCGCCTTCGCTATAGAACACTTCCTTGCGTATGCCCTCTATGCCGGATGCTTCGTTTACGTCCAGTCGCAAGTCGGTGAGGGTAATGTGTATGCCTGCGTTCAGGTATGCCAGTTCGCGCATACGGTTGGCCAGGATGTCGTATTCATAGACGGTGGTGGTGAATATCTCTGCATCGGGCCAGAACTGCTGGCGTGTGCCTCGCAATTCGGTTTCGCCCACAACTGCCACGGGAGCATCGGGCTTGCCCTGATGGTACTGCTGCTGGTAGATTTTGCCATCGCGGAACACCTGTGAGAGCATTTTCTCGGACAGGGCATTCACGCAGCTTACGCCTACACCGTGCAGACCGCCTGAAACCTTGTATGAACCCTTGTCGAACTTGCCGCCGGCGTGAAGCACGGTCATTACAACTTCTAGGGCGCTCTTTCCCTCCTTTTCGTGCATATCCACGGGGATACCGCGGCCGTTGTCCTGCACGGTGATGCTATTGTCTTCGTTGATTGTGACTTCAATGTGTGTGCAATATCCAGCCAGGGCCTCGTCGATGGAGTTGTCAACGGTTTCGTACACGAGGTGGTGCAGACCCTTCTTGCTGATGTCGCCTATGTACATGGCGGGGCGCTTGCGCACGGCTTCCAAACCCTCCAATACCTGAATGTTGGAGGCACTGTAATTGGAATTGTTAGTTGTTGTCTCGTTCATTGTGTCTTATTGTATAGTATATCGCTACAAAGATACAAAAAAATAACGAAACTATGTTTCGTGTGTCCGGATTTTATTCATTTTGCATGTTGTTTCTGCTCCTTGGCTGCTCCTTGTCCGGCGGTGTGGCTTGCGTGCAGGGTTATGTTGGGCATTGAATGTGTATATATGCAGAAAACGGCCTCCTGTACAGGAAGCCGTCGTATTTTTCTGTCTTAATAAGAGAATCCTTGCTTATTAACCCAACTTCTGGATGTGCTTAGCCAGCTTGCTCTTCAAATTAGAAGCCTTGTTCTTGTGGATAATGTTAACCTTGGCCAATTTGTCCAAAGCCTTTTGAACGCTGGGGTACAATTCGGTTGCCTCTTCCTTGTTAGTGGTAGCGCGCAACTTGCGTACAGCATTACGCATGGTCTTGGCGTAATATCTGTTGTGGAGTCTTCTCTTCTGCTCCTGACGGATTCTCTTTAAAGATGACTTGTGGTTTGCCATGTCTTACTTAATCTATTTCTTTTTTACTTATGTAGTCCCTAGGAGAGTCGAACTCCTCTTTAGAGAATGAAAATCTCTCGTCCTAACCGATAGACGAAGGGACCTTACCTTCGGCTTTTGTGCCTGTGCTTAAACGGTGTTGTTCCGTTTTTGCGGTGCAAAGGTACGTCGTTTCTTTGAATTGACAAAACATTTTAATAAAAAAATGCAATAATCCCTGTGTTTTTTATTAAAAGACCTCTTGTTTAGGTGAAATTGGATAACTTCGCATAGATAAGAGTGTAAAGGTATGCAAGTAACCAGAGCGATAGTATTGAGGACGGTAAGGCACACTGATAGCAGGCTTGTTGTATCCTTGTTTACTGAGCATCACGGTATGATAACGACCATGGTCCGTATTTCCCGTGGAGGCCGTGCCGGCGGCCGCAGTGCGCTGTGGCAGTTGTTGAACATACTGGATGTTAATTTGGACTATCGTCCTTCGTCGGATTTTCAGACATTAGGTGAAGTTTCCATTTTCACACCATGGAAAGCCTTGCCCTATCACCCTTTCAAGGCCTCTATGTCCATATTCCTTGCCGACTTCCTTTACCATAGTCTTAGAGGCGAGGGTGTGAATACCGATTTGTTCGGTTTCCTTGTGAATTCATTGACTTGGTTGGACGAGTCGGATGGGCAATTCTCTGACTTCCATTTGTTACTGATGATTAGGATGACTCGTTTTTTGGGTATACTGCCAGGCATTGCCGGTTATAGCAAGGGAAGTGTGTATGATATGAAGAGTGCGGCGTTCACATCAGTATTGCCGGAGCACGGGCAGTATCTGGAACCTGTTTATGCCGCATGGATTCCCTTGCTGCTGAGGATGGATTATTCACAGATGCATCTTCTTCGTTTGGGCAGACGCGAACGCCGGCACATGCTTGAGGTAATATTGCGCTATTACCATTTGCATGTGCCGGCATTCGGTGAATTGCAGAGTCTGGATATTCTGCGTGAATTGTTTTCCTGAGGCGGATTATTCTACAGTCTCATTCTTCAGTCTGGTAAGTTCTTCCTTGGTGCGGCGGCATGTGGGCGTGGCATCCACGCGGGAAATGATATCGTCGTTGTCCATATTGTCTGCCGTGTAGATGAAAATGTTGTTGTGACGGTGCTTGGTAGTCTTGTTGCCGTCCTGGTAATAGGTGTTTATCAGTTCTTCGCGAGTTTCGCGGCGTTCCTTGTCTTCAGCGCTGAGTTTCTCTTTCTTCTCCTCCTGATGGCTGTTCATGCCGCTGATGCTCTGCAGCCCGAATCCGGTGGCAAGCAATGTGATCTTTACTTTGCTGCCCAGTGTGGAGTCGGTGGCTAGACCCCATTTTGTCTCCACGTCGTGGCGGAACTTGCCCATGAATTCGTGAATCTCGTTCATTTCCTCCATCATCAGTGAGCTGTGCTCGTCGTCGGCGCAGAAATTGATGTTCAGCAGCACCTTTTTGGAATTGAAGATGTCGTTGTGGTTCAGCAGTGGGGAGGTAAGCGCTTCTGTAAGGGCTTTGGTGACGCGGTTCTCGCCCTCGCCGTATCCCGTGCTCATGATGGCAACACCGCCGTCCTTCAGTACGGTAGTTACGTCCTCGAAGTCCAGGTTCATGATGCCGTGCATGGTGATTATTTCGGCAATGCTCTTTGCTGCGATAGTAAGAGTGTCATCGGCCTTGGCAAAAGCATTGATGACGGTGAGTTCGGGGTATATCTCGCGCAGGCGTTCGTTGTTGATTACCAGCAGGGCATCTACGTGCTTGGAAATCTCCTCCACACCGTCCAAGGCTTGGTTTATCTTCTTGATGCCTTCAAACTTGAACGGAATGGTTACTATGCCTACGGTCAGGATGCCTGCTTCTTTGGCACATTTCGCTATGATGGGAGCTGCGCCGGTACCTGTACCTCCACCCATGCCGGCAGTGATGAATACCATGCGTGTTCCGTCGTTAAGCATTTCCTTGATGGCATCCATGCTCTCTTCTGCGGCCTGGCGTGCCTTTTCCGGACGGTTGCCGGCACCGAGTCCGTCGTTGCCCAGTTGCAGGTGGTTTGGGACAGCGGCGTCGTCGAGAGCCTTTTTGTCGGTGTTGCACACAACATAGGAGACGTCGTGTATGCCTTCGCGGTACATGTGGTTGACAGCGTTGCCACCTCCACCGCCTACACCTATTACCTTGATGATGCAGTTGTTGGTCTTTGGAAGGTCAACGATGGGAAGTCCCATATCAAAATCAATATCTTGTTGATTAGCCATATCCTATATGTTATTTATGGGTGTTATTGTTAATTCGTTTTATTCTTCATCCTCAGTAAGTGCGCCTTTCAGGATTTCCCAGAACTTCCGTTTCTTCTTCTTGGGTTCTTCGTTTGTAGTTTCAGGTTCTTCATTGCCGACATCTGCGGTGTTGGGTAGTTTGTCTGTCGTGTCTTCTTCGGTTTTCTGCTCAATTGTTACAGGTGCGGTTATTGCAGCCTCCTCTTCGGCGTTATGTGCAGGAATGTTTGTAATGCAGTTCTGGTCGCCCTGCAGCAGTAGCGACAGTATGCTGTTCAGTCTTCCGTTGTCAGGTACATAGATATTAGATCCAATGCAGATGTCTGTGGGGAGACCTTTGACAATGCGTATCTGCTTGCTCTTGTTGGTAATCTGCTGGAAGGCTTCTGCCAGATAGCGCATCTGGGCACCTCCGCCGGTAAATACGATGCCCGAGGTCAGTTTGTCGCTGTCGTCTTCAATCTGCGCCCATACGTTGCGAAGTATCTCTTCGTATCTTGCTTCTATTATGTCGCAAAGTCTGCTCTCGCTGATTTCCCTGCCGTGTGACAGTTGTAGCAGGTTGTGCTGTGCTGTGTCGTGGTCCTCAAGCCATGCTCTGCCGTATTTCAATTTCAGTGCTTCCGCCTCCTCTGTCTCTATGGTGAGGCAGTTGGCGATGTCCATGGTGACATTGCCTGCTCCCATGGGAATTACCACCAGTTTGCGCAGGATGTTGTTGCTGTATATTTTCAGTGTTGTGGTGTCTGCTCCTATATCCACCAGAGCACACCCCGAACGTTTCTCGCTGGCATTCAGAATGCAGTTTCCCAGTGTTAGTGGGGTGATCAGTAATTCTGCTATTTCAAAACCGGCACCATTCACGCATTTCTCGATGTTCTCCGACAGGGAACTGCGTGCAATGATGTTCAGGAAATTGGCCTCCATTTGCTCTACCTGCATGCCCACGATGTCTGGAACCGCTCTGTTTCCGACCTTATATTCCTGCGGTATTACTTCCAGGATCTCCGAGTCGGTATATACTACGCCACGGTTTGTGTCCATCAACTGATCAATCATATTGTTGCTGATCTGGGTCTTCTCTGCAAAGGAGCGTTGTATTCGGTTCTGGACAGAATGCAGTGATTGTCCGCTCAATCCCACATAGATACGTGAGATGGTCATCCCCAACTGCAATCCTATCTGCCCAAGCACACGCGAGATGGCCTGTGTGGTCTTGTCGATGTTGTCGATGATGCCTTTGCGGATACAGTTGGATGCATTCTCTTCTGCAAAAGCTAATACCTGCATGGACCCGTCGGGCATGCGTTGTCCTGCAATAGCACGGATGGACGTGGTTGCCAACTCCAATGCTACAATGATGTCCTTTTCTGTTGCCATAGTATATAGTGTCTTTATTTCTTGTTTCTTTTTGTGCATACCACCTGTCCTGCGTAGTTCAGGTCTATAGTGCTGTATTTGTTCCATCCGGCCTTGTCCAGACCTTCTTTGTAGAATATGGTCAGCCTGTCCATTTTATCCTTGATGTCCTTAGGTTCACCTAATATAATAATATGTTCACCCGCGGACGGGATCAGTTCTATCCGTTTCTCGTTTCTGACGTAGACTTGCTGTACCTCCTTCTTCCACGTAGAGTGAGTGTTCATATAATCGGCAATCCCTATCAGGTGTTCCTGTGCGTATTGCCTTGTTATGTTTCCGGTTGCCAGACATATATCCATAAGGAATTCGTTTGTGGGCATAACATTCCCCTTAATGTCCATGTAGTAATTGTCTCCGGAGTCTGCCATTACATGTAGCACCGGAATTCGGGTGAATACCCGTATGCACATGAGATTTTCTGGAGTATAGTAGCATATTACCGAGTCTATATATGGACTTGCCTTTATATGGTCTTCTATGCTGTTGGCGTCAATGTCGTTTATTGGCATGTTGTTGATTGGACATTGTGACTTGGCGATTATGTTTTCTATGAAACGGCAGTCTATATAGTTCTCCATGGTAGAGTCTTCTATGATAATCCTTGTCCCCGTGCAGATTCTTTCGTCCTTGCCCTGCGACATGGTTGTTATGGCAAAGACGAGGTAACCCAAGACACCGATGAGAAGTATTATCTTTATAACTATCTTCATGTGTTCATCGGTTTAGAATGTTGGTGATTTCCTCAGCAAAGTCTTCAATATCCCCGGCTCCCAAGGTAACCAGAACGTCATAGTCCCTTTGATGCACATGTTGCAGAATGTCGGTCTTGTCGCACAGTCGTTTGCGTATGCCTGATTTGAGGTTGTCGTATATCAGCTTTGATGTTACGCCTGGAATGGGTTCTTCTCTGGCAGGATAGATATCCATGAGTACTACATCGTCTAAAAGTGATAGCGCATCGGCAAACTCCTTGTAGAAATCGGTTGTCCTGCTGTACAGGTGAGGCTGGAAGATAGCTCTTATGCGACGTCCTTCATACAGTTGCTTGATGCTGAGTATGCTTTGCCTTATTTCTTCGGGATGGTGAGCATAGTCGGAGATGTAAACCATGTTGTCTCTGCGTACATGGAAGTCAAAGCGGCGATCCATACCGCCGAAACTGAGCATGGCTTTGCGTATTTCATCAGCCTCGGCACCGGCAATCTGTGCCAGAGCCATGGCGGCTATACCGTTGTCTATGTTTATTGCCACGGGTACTCCTAATTCTATCCCCCTGATGTCCTCTATGGGGGATATCAAGTCAAAGGTGATACGGCCGTTGCCTATATTTATGTTCTCTGCATGGAAGTCGCCTTCCTTCCTGCCGTAGTAGAATGTGGTCACTCCTTCCTGTGTGTCGGGTTTCATTTTCATACCTGTATGCATGACAAGGAACCCTCCTGGCTGAATCAGGTTTGTATACTTGGAGAAGGCCTCCAGATACGCCTCTTCAGTTCCGTAGATATCCAGGTGGTCGGCATCAGTGGAGGTTATGGCGGTTGCCCATGGTCTTAACCAATGGAAGGAACGGTCGAACTCATCGGCCTCTATGACAACGTATGGACTTTTGTCGGAGATGATGTAGTTAGTGCCGTAATTCTTTGTTATTCCTCCCAGGAAGGCATTGCAGTCAATATGACTCTGGTGCAGAATGTGTGCGGTCATGCCGGAAGTGGTGGTCTTGCCATGTGTGCCAGCCACGCAGAGGCCTTTAAGAGAGCGTGTAAGAGTGCCAAGCACTTGTGCACGCTTCTGCATATCAAAACCATGTTCCTTGAAGTAGTTCAGTTCCGTATGCGTGGATGGGATAGCAGGTGTGTAGATTACAAGGCAATTGTCCTTTTGCAAGCATTCTTCGGGAATGAGTTCTATGTTGTCCTCGTAGTGTATTACTGCACCCTCCTTTGCCAAAGTTTCGGTCAAGGCAGTTGATGTCCTGTCGTATCCGCCGACAAAGACTCCTGTGTTGAGAAAATAGCGTGCAATGGCACTCATGCCAATACCACCGATACCTATGAAATATACTGCTTGCATAACGTTTAGTCGTTTTTGATTAGTTGGAGCACTTCTTCTGCTATCCTTACATCAGAGTCGGTTAGTGCCATGGCCAGTGCATTTGCACCCAACGAGTGCAATTTATTTTGGTCATTTACAGTCTTCACAGCCAATGGTATAAGTTTCTCTTCTGCTTCAATATCCTTAACCAATAGTGCGGCTTCCTTTCTGACGAGTGCCATCGCATTATGCGTTTGATGGTCTTCTGCAACATTTGGACTTGGGACGAGGATGCTCGGTTTGCCCAACAGGCAAAGTTCGCTGATACTGCTTGCTCCTGCACGGCTTATGACCAGGTCGGCTGCTTTGTACGCTTTGTCCATGGAACGTATGAAATCTGTTACGTAGAGATTGTCTGGCTTGCCGCATTTCTCCAGTTCATTGGCGATGCTTTCCTTGTAGTAACTGCCAGTCTGCCAGATGAACTGAACGTTTGAACTCCGTATAAGTTCAAGGGATTTCAGTACGCTGTTGTTCAGTGTGCGCGCTCCCAGGCTGCCACCTATCAGAAGGATAACAGGTTTGCTTGAGGTAAGTCCGAATTCAGCGAGTGCTTCTGTCTTGTCTAATTCTGGGTTCAGCAGGCTTTGCCTTATGGGATTTCCAGTCAACAGAATCCTGTCAGCAGGGAAGAAACGTTCCATTCCATCGTAGGCAACGCATATTTTGCTTGCCTTCTTTGCCAGAGTTTTGTTGGTCAGGCCGGCAAAACTGTTCTGTTCCTGAATCAGACATGGTACCCCCATGTCGTAGGCGGCATTTAGCGTTGCAGCACTTGCATATCCTCCCACACCTACAGCAACGTCTGGTTTGAACTCCTTTATTATCTTCTTTACTTCTCGTTTGCTCTTGAGGAAGTCTATAAGTATGCCAATGTTTTTCGGACTCCACAAAGGGCGTATCAAACCCTTTACCGGTAGTCCTATAATCTTGTATCCTGCCTGTGGTACACGTTGCATTTCCATACGGTCCTTAGCACCCACAAACAGGATTTCTGCTTCCGGACGTAGTTTCTTCAGCGCATTTGCTATGCTTACTGCCGGGAATATGTGTCCACCCGTACCTCCACCGCTAATGATTATCCTCGGATTCTTCATGCCTCTGTTTGCTTTGGTTCGTTTTCAGTGTTATTTTCCTCTTTGCTTTCCTCCATCTTTCGTGCCGAACGGCTCACGCTGAGCATTATGCCAAGATATGCGCAGTTTACAAATGTACTTGTTCCGCCACGACTGATAAGCGGAAGCGGTTGTCCGGTGACAGGGAAGACTCCCACCGCTACTGCCATATTCACCATTGCTTGAGTGACAAGCATAAGTGCCAGTCCCATTATCAGGTATGCAGGATACAAGGATTTGCATCGTTGTGCTATACGCAGGGCACGATATAGCAGTAGCAGGTATAAGAACATGACCAGTCCTCCTCCGAATATACCGAATTCTTCTACGATGATGGCGTATATGAAGTCTGAGAAGGCCTGTGGCAGGAAGTCGCGTTCTATTGAGTTGCCTGGACCGCGACCCACTATGCCACATGTGGCGATCGCTATCTGTGCATGTGTTACCTGTATGTTCTCGGTGATGTTGTAGTCTTTCGGATTCGGAGGCAGCACATTGTCGCTTTTTAATCGGTTCACCCATGTGGGTACTCTGTGCATGATGCCGTCGCTTTTTGCCCATTCGTCCAGTGTGCTCTGCGGTATGTTGTGTACGGTCAGGAAACCGGTCAGGGCAAGTGCAGCCAGGGTTCCTCCTATCCATATAAGGAGTTTGGACGATACTTGTGCATAGAAAGCTATGAAGTACATCACAAGGAATATGATGCCTGCAGTGCTAAGGTTCTCCGTGACAATCAGCATCAGTGTGCAGGCAATATTTATGGCTGCCATCTTGAATCCAAACGAACTTACACCTTTTTTGTCTCGGAATACACTGAAGACGAAAACAGTAGTCATTACCAGTCCCAGTTTGGCTACCTCGCTTGGCTGGAACGAGAAATCTCCTATTCCCACCCATCTGGAGGCGCCGTTTACCTTTCCGGCGAACAAGGCACATATAAGCAGGATGTAGGAAAACAGCGATATTCCCAATCCCAAAATCTTGTACAGTTTGCACGGCAACATATGCATTATCCACGTGAACCCTATGCCAAGCAGAATGAAGCTTCCGTGTCGCATGACGGGAGCCCAGTATTTGCCTGAAGAGTACGTCATGTTGCTGGATGCGCTGTATACGGTAATGATGGATATGAAGCATAGCGACAGGAATACCATCCAAAGCACCATGTCGCCTTGCATCAGTCCGTTCTCCTTGAAGTTCTTCTTGCTCCAGTTGTTCATGTGGAATATTGTATGTTGTTCGTTTGTTATCGGGGTTGTCTTGGCAATATTCTTTACAGGTTTCTGACAAGTTCCTTGAACTGTTCTCCTCTGTCTTCCATGTTTTTGAACAGGTCAAAGCTTGCGCAGCACGGACTTAGCAGTACGGTATAGCCGGGTTTTGCCATTGCATTGCAGGCCTCTATGCATTCCTTCATGCTGTGTGTGTCGGCAGTAGGTATGCCCAGCGGGTCGAAGAATGCATGCAGCTTGCTGTTGTCAGCTCCGAGGAAGACCAGTCCAGCGCATTTCTTTATCACCAGTTCTTTGATAGCCTCATAGTCGTTGCCTTTGTCCTTTCCTCCGATAATCAGTATGGTTGGTGTAGTCATGCTCTCCAGAGCGTACCAGCATGCATCCACGTTTGTGGCTTTGGAGTCGTTAATGTAGTGTACGCCTCCTACGGTAGCCACATTCTCCAGGCGGTGTTCCACTCCCTGGAAGTTGGAAAGGCTTTTTTTCAGGTTCTCGTCACTTACGCCTGTCAGTCGTGTTGCTATACCGGCAGCCAAGGAATTATACATATTGTGCTTGCCGTGTAGGGATAAGGATTCCTGTTCCATGTTAAATGGAGTAGGAGTTTCCAGAGTGTAGGTCCCGTTCTCAATGTATCCTATCATTCCGTTCTTGCTCAGGATTGAAAATGGGCACATCCTTGCCTTTATTCCGTATTTTTCCAATTCTTTGCTGATTATAGGGTCGTCCGCCCAGTAGATGAAGGCGTCGTTGTCGTTCTGGTTGCGCACGATTCTCATTTTGGAATCGGCATACTTCTGCATTTCATTGTCGTATCTGTCCAGATGATCAGGTGTGATGTTCAGGAGCACGGCAATGTTGGCATGGAAATCGTACATGTTGTCCAGTTGGAAACTGCTCAGCTCGATCACATAGTATTCGTATGTGCATCCCTCTGCTATCTGCAATGCCAGCGAACGGCCTATGTTGCCAGCCAGTCCCACATTGTAGTTGGCGTTCTTGAGAATGTGGTATATCAGGCTTGTGGTTGTGGTCTTTCCGTTGCTTCCGGTAATGCATATCATCTTGGCATCGGTGTATCTGCCAGCAAACTCTATCTCGTTGATAATATGTATACCCTTCTCTATTGCCTTTGCTACCATTGGAGCATTGTCAGGTATGCCCGGACTTTTTATTATCTCATCGGCATCCAGAATTTTCTCGGCCGAATGTCCGCCTTCCTCCCATTCTATGCCGTATTCGTCCAGTGTATTTTTGTAGTGCTCCTTTATCTTGCCCATGTCGCTGACAAAGACCTCAAATCCTTTCTTCTGCGCCAGAACCGCTGCTCCCACACCGCTTTCGGCAGCACCAAGTATTGCTATCTTGCTCATCTTTATTTATCTAATCTTCAATGTTACGATGGCCAGTGCAGCCATCAGTATTGTTATTATCCAGAATCTTGTTGTTATCTTGCTTTCCAGCCAGCATCCGTTAGGCCAGTTGAAAAGGATTTTCAGGTCAGGGCTCAATTGCCCAGGCTTTATGCGGAAGGTGTCATGAATCGGCGCACGCTTGAATACCCTCCATTTCTGCCCCCGTCTGTTGCCTATTTTCGCCACGTTGGTTTGCAGTAGCACGCTCACGCTTTCCATCACAAACACGAAACATATTACCGGCAGCAACAGTTCCTTGTGTATTATTATTGCCGTTACGGCAATGATTCCGCCAATGGCCAGACTGCCTGTGTCGCCCATAAATACCTGTGCCGGATATGCATTGTACCACATGAAGCCTATCAGTGCCCCCACAAATGCCAGCATGAATATTACAAGTTCTTCCGAACCGGGTATAAACATTATGTTCAGGTATCCTGCCAAGGTGATATGGCTGGACACATAGGCCAGTATTGTCAGTGCCACGCCCATTATTGCCGAATTTCCTGCACACATGCCGTCCATGCCGTCGTTCAGGTTCGACCCGTTGCTTACGGCCATAACCACGAAGGTAACCATTATCACGAAGAATATCCATCCTGCTGCCGTACGGTATTTGCCAAGAAAGGAGAATAGATTGCTGTAGCTGAGGTTGTTGTTCTTTACGAACGGTATTGTGGTAATGGTACTCTTTACCGGTTCGCTCTTGTGGATGACCGTTTCGGTATCACCCTTCTTGCTTATCGTGATGTTCTCTCTGATGACGGCATCCGGGCTAAGCCACAATGTAAGACCTATGCTGAGTCCTAATATGGCCTGGCCTGCCAGCTTGAATATAGGTTTCAGACCGTTCTTGTCTATCTTCAGTTTTATGTAATCGTCCATAAAACCTATACCTCCCAACCACAATGTAGTTGCGAGCATCATAAGCATATATATATTGCGCAGACGTCCCAGAAGCAGACAAGGGATAATGATGGCAACCAGTATTATTATGCCTCCCATGGTTGGTACGCCTCTTTTCTCCACGCCGTATGGGTCAATACTCTCATCTCTTTGTGCTTCGCTTATGTTGCGTTTTTTCATCCATTTGATGAAGTACTGTCCAAACCACATGGAAATCAGCAGGCTAAGCACCAGTGTTAGCAACCCTCGGAACGAGATGTATTGCCACATTCCTGCGCCGCTTATTCCATATTGTTCCAGATACCGGAAGATGTAGTATAGCATGTCTTGTCTGTATTGTTGGTTTGTCTATGTCGTAGGTCAGTCAAGGCCAAAAGCCTCGCGTACCACTTCGTGGTCATCGAAATGGTGTTTTACACCTTTTATTATTTGGTAGTCCTCATGTCCTTTGCCAGCCACCAGTATTACGTCGCCCTTTTTGGCCATCATGCATGCTGTCCTTATTGCTTCCCTGCGATCAACAATGCTTATAGTTTTTTTCAGTCCTTCCTTGTCCAATCCTGCCAGCATGTCGTTAATGATGTCCTGTGGCTCTTCGTCCCTGGGGTTGTCGCTTGTTATTATCACACGGTCGCTTTGGTTGGCGGCCTCTTGTGCCATCAGGGGTCTTTTTCCCTTGTCGCGGTTGCCGCCGGCGCCGCACACTGTCCAGCACTGTCCTTTTCCGGCCAGCACCTCGTTGATTGTTGCCAACACATTTTTCAGGGCATCAGGCGTATGTGCATAGTCTATTACCGCAGTCACCCCTTCGTGCGAGCGGAAAGTCTCGAATCTGCCGTTCACTGGTTTCATGGCACTCAGCTGTATAAGAGACTCCTGTGCATCAAATCCCATCATTCTCAGTGTGCCGTATATGGCCAGTATGTTCTGCACATTGAATCGTCCCACGAACTGCACAAACACTTCCAAGCCGTTTATGTCCAGATTCATGCCCTCAAAGCTCTCTTCCAGAATCTTGGCATGGAAGTCGGCCCCTCCCCTTATGGAATAGGTCCTTACCGTCGCCTTGGTATTCTGCGTCATTATCAGACCGTTCTTGTCATCCGTATTCGTTATTGCGAAAGCATCCTTTGGCAGCATGTCGAAAAATCCCTTCTTCGCGTCGCGGTAGTTGTCGAAGGTCTTGTGATAGTCCAGATGGTCGCGTGTCAGGTTTGTAAACACAGCTCCAGCAAATGTCAGTCCTGCAATGCGTTTCTGGTCTACGGCATGGCTGCTCACTTCCATGAATGCGTACTCGCAACCATGGTCTGCCATACTGCCGAGCAGTCGGTTCAGGGTTATGGGGTCAGGCGTGGTGCATTCTGTGGGATACGCCTCTCCGTCTATGTAGTTGCACACCGTGCTGCATAAACCAGCCTTAATGCCCATTCTGCGTACTATGTTGTACAGGGTGGTTGCTATGGTGGTTTTGCCGTTGGTTCCGGTTATTCCAATCAGCTTCATCCTTTTTGAGGGTTCTCCGTAGAAGGTTGTTGCTAACGGTCCCACTATGTCTGTGGTGTTCTTATATACTACATACGTCACGTCGGGCACTTTGTTCTCGGGCATGCTCTCGCATACGATGCATGCGGCTCCCATGCCTATAGCCTTGTCTATATATTCGTGTCCGTCTGTCTGTGTGCCTTGCATCGCCACAAAGACACTCCCCCGACAGCATTTTCTGGAGTCAAGTTCTATTCCGCAAATCTCTATGTCGGTACTTCCAACTACCTGTGCCGGTTTGTAGTGTTGTATAAGTTCAGATAATGTCATACACCTTATATATAATATATATTAGTATTATGTGCCGTCATGGGTACGTCCCGTTTATTCCAGCTGTAGGAATATGCACAATTTATCCGTTATCTCTGTTCCGGGTTCTATGCTTTGTTTCGTCACCATGCCCGTGCCGTTTATCCTCACGTCCAGTCCCCTTTTCTTCAATACGTACACTGCATCTTTCGCTCCCATGCCTCGCACGTCCGGTATTCGTGCCAGATCGCTGTCCGTGCTTGTTCGTGGATTCTTGTACGTCGGGGTGAATACCGACAGGCTGTCGGCCAGTTCAGAACTGTTGCGGTTTATGCTTTGTGCCATGATGAACTGTGATATCTGGCTGAACACCGGTCCGCACTGGCCACCGCCGGATGCGGGCAGGCCATCTTTTACGATACAGACAATGCAGCTGTATTTCGGCGCTTCGGAAGGGAAGTAACCGCAGAAACTGACCATGTATCTTGGTGTTCCGCTATGATAGCCCTGTCTGCCTCGTGCAACCTGTGCCGTACCCGTTTTGCCGCTTACCTGGAACAGTTTGCCGCCGTTTCCTGCTTTCCTGCCCAAACCAATGGAAACTACGTTGTTCAAGCAGAACTGTATGTCCTTCAGTGTCGAAGGCTTGCATATCTGCTCTATCAGCACCTCCGTTGGGAATTCCCGGACTATCTGACCGTTCACCATTTCTGCTTTTACGAACTTGGGCTTCACCATTTTGCCGTTGTTGGCAATGGCATTGTAGAAGGTCAGAGTGCTTATTACTGGTTGTTGGGAAACATATCCTATGCTCATCCATGGGAGGTCGGACTTGCTCCAGTATCTTATCTTGCTGTTTGGCTGGGGTATGTTTGGTTCGCCCTTGCCTGTAAAGGGAAGGTTCAGGGGTATGCCAACGCCCATTTTACGTAAACCGTCCACAAAGGCTTGTGGGTTGTTGGAGTATGCTTCGTCAATTATTCGGCTTACACCGATGTTGCTGCTTTGTTCCAGTATCTGTGAAAAGGTCAGTACTCCGTATCCTCCCCTGTGCCAGTTGTGGTCTTTCATCCTGCGTCCGTGCATGGGGTATATGCCGCCGCTGCAATCTACGCTGGTGTTCAGAGTGGCTTTCCCGTCCTCGAGGGCCAGCATCATGCTTGCGGTCTTGAAGGTTGAACCGGGTTCCATAAGGTCGCTGATGGCGCTATTCTTCATTTCGTAGTAATTGCCGTCGCGGCCTCGGTGCATGTTCACTATGGCCTTTACTTCGCCAGTGGCAACTTCCATGACGATGGCCATTCCCAGCTCGCCCTTTATGTCGTTTTCCTTCAGTTTCGCCACCAGAGCCTTTTCAGCCATGTCCTGGATGTCCACGTCTATGGTGCTTATCAGGTCGTGTCCGTCTTTTGCCTCCACGTCTATTATGCGCACCCTCTTGTTTCTGACCTTCATGCTATGGCTTGTGCCGTCTTGTCCGCGCAGTATGGTGTCGTAACTCAGTTCCAGTCCGTTCTTTGCTGCATTGGTGTCTGTTCTCAGACTGCCGAGCGTTCTGGAGGCAAGCGAACCGTATGGGTGTTTCCTCTGCATTATGGTGGTGGCATAGAATCCGCCCTTGTAAGAGGTTTCCTTGAACAGTGGCAGTTCCTTGCACTCCTTATATTGTATGTAGGTGGCGTTACGCGGGTATATTCTCCATGCGTGGCTCTTGCGCCTCTTTCCTTCCAGCAGCCTGTCGCGGAACCATTTGGTGTTAGCCTTGTGGCTGCGTCTCCTGTCGGGGAATATTCTTGCCAGTTCTTCTGAGATGGAGTCCAGTGTGGCATGGAAAACGGAGTCTCTCCATGCCTGTGCCTTGCGTCTCGATACCGAGTCCTTGTCTATCACCACATAGTCCATGTAGATGTGGTATTCCGGCACGGAACCGGCCATCAGCCTTCCTTTGCAGTCATAGATGTTGCCTCGTGTGGCAGGTATGGCTATGTTCTCTCGTATGAACTTCCTGCTTACCTCTGTCCAATAATCACGTTTTGCCAGCATGGTATAGAGGGCCGAGCTGATAATGTACAGGCCCACGATGCACATCAGGATGAGGATTATGCGGAAGCGTCCTATGCTATTGTTCTTGTCCGGTTTCATCGTGGTGGTGTTATTCTGTTGTACCTGTTGCTACGAATGGTGCCTCTGTGCTTACTTTCAGTGTGCTGTCGCCAAAGTTCTTCAGTGCCTTTTCTATGTGGCTTTGCCTTGTCTTCAGTGTCAGTTCGCTGCTTCTTGTCAGCGTCCTGAATTTCCAGTCCTGCCGTTCCGTCCTTAATTGTTCTTCCAGGATTATTTCCTGCTGTGCCTGGTATCGGCAGGTGATGTATATTATTATTCCCAGTACAGCGAGCACTATCACGCCGATCTGTCTTTTGAACCATTGTCCGTCGATGCTCATCTGGCGGATGACGCTTTTCCACTGTTTCAGCGCCATCTCGTCCTCTATGCTGTTCCCCAGTAGTGTTGTCAGCCTGTTCTTTCCTGTGGTTTCCTTGCCCTTTTCCGTCTTCTCCCTCATGACTTTTCTGCTATGCGTAGTTTTGCTGATCTGCTTCTTGGATTTCTTGCCAGTTCTTCGGCCGATGCCGTTATCACACTCTTGTTTACGGCTTTCAGCACCGTCTTAGTCTGGCCGAATATCATTGCGTGTGCGTCAGTGTGGTTCTTGTCCTTTTTGTCCGCACCCTTTATGTGGTTCTTTACTATCCTGTCTTCCAGGCTATGGTATGTCATTATCACTAATCTTCCGCCCGGTGCCAATATGTCCGTTGCCTGGTCGAGCATCTGTTTCAGGACCTTCATTTCTCCGTTCACCTCTATTCTCAGTGCCTGGAACACTCTTGCCAGATCCTTCTTCTCTCTGTCGTACCCTAAAAGTGGCGATGCCACCTCTGCCAATTGTCCTGTGGTTTGTATCTCATTCTTGGCTCTGGCTTTTGCTATAGCCGAAGCAATGCGCCTGCTTTGTTTCAGTTCTCCATATAGATACAGGACGTCTGCCAGTTGTTCTTCGGTGTAATTGCCTATGATGTCCTTTGCCGAGAGTTTTCCCTTCTGGTTCATCCTCATGTCCAGAGGGGCATCGTATCTGAAAGAAAATCCTCTCTCTCCCTCGTCGAGGTGATGGCTGCTCACTCCCAAGTCGGCCAGTATGCCGTCCACCTGCTCTACTCCGTAGTACTGCATCCAGTTCTTTATGTAGCGGAAATTGCTGCGCACGAAGGTAAACCTTTCGTCTTGCATGGCTCCTTTCATGGCATCCAGGTCCTGGTCAAACCCATACAGGTGTCCTTCGGGTGAGAGGCGTTTCACTATCTCCTTGCTGTGTCCTCCTCCTCCGTATGTCAGGTCTATGTAGGTTCCCTTGGGATTGATGTCTAATCCTTCCAGACATTCATCAAGCATTACGGGGATATGGTAGCAATCGTTATTCATGGTTTTCGTTGTTCATTAGAAGTTCAAGGCTTTCGGCCAGACTGTCGGGGGTGTCCAGCAGGCTTTCTGCCTTTTGCCGGTTCCATATTTCTATAGAGTCGTCCATTCCGATAAACCTTACCTCTCCCTGTATGTCGGCAGATTCCAGATATCGCCGCGGAATCAGTATTCGTCCGTTCCCGTCTATACTTATCCTTTCGGCTCCGGCCACAAAACCTCTCATCGCAGCGCGTCCCTTGCTGTCGAAGGGATTGGTGCGTTCTGCAATGGCATCCACCATGGCGTCCCAAACATTTTCCGGGTAAAGGACCAGGCATTGCTGGAAAATGTCCTTTCTCAGTATGAGAGAGTCAAGGTTGGCCTGCTGCAACAGTTTCCTGAAGGTGGCAGGTACGAAAACGCGCCCCTTTTCATCTGTCTTAGCGTCTATGTTGCCGGTGAATCTCATGTGTGTGTACCTTGTTTAATAGAAATTTGCCACAAAGATAATGAATTCCCCACAATTCCCCACCGATTTGCTGAATTAATTTATGCGGAAATGAAAAATTTTTCAGGCAGGCCTGTCTGCGGCTGTCCGCAATTCTGTTGCGCAGTTTGCTGTATGGATATTCTTGCCAGCTGGATATTCTTGGTTAAAAATAATTACATGTCATTGCTGTCCCCATTCGCCTGCCGCCTTATATCCCCTAAGGTGTTTTATACTCCTCGGGAAAACGGGGGGGGGCGGTCGTCGGGAGGACGCGCCTCTGTCCTCCCGACGACGCGCCTTTGTCCTCCCGAGGGCATGTCTCTGTTTTCCCGAGGATGCGTGCCAATATCTCCAAGATGTTTTGGAGTACGCTTATGCTGTCTTTTGTTTCTGCTTGTTAGTCAGCGAGTTGTGTTTGCCTGTCCGTAATTGGTGCTTCTTCTTGCATGCATACTTTTGTGTTTTTGGCGAACTTTGCCCTTGTCCGTGCTGAGCATGTGTGTGTAATAGCATGTCCTGGCTCCCTTTTCTTTGCAGAAATCTTTACATATTTAGTCCTTCGGAAACCTTTTGCACCTGTGGTTGGCTGAGATGGAAGGGGCGGTAAATCCGATACGCCTTGTAGAAAAGGTCTTGTTTTTTTGGTCGGTGGGGGAATATTCCCTATTTTTGTGACGTGAAAATTGATAATGCTGTCGGACTATGAAAACAAATTCCGGAAATCACGTCAACGCGTTCCTGCTCTTATTCCTCCTGCTTTTGCCATCAGTGTGTGCCAGTGCAGCAGACAAGGACGATAGGGCTGTTGTGCTTCTTGAAACCAGTATGGGGGACATCCGTATTGCGCTTTCTAATCTTACGCCCAGGCACAGAGACAATTTTATCCGTCTTGTAGAGAAAGGATTTTATGACGGTTTGCTTTTTCATCGTGTCATAAAGGATTTTATGGTACAGACAGGTGACCCTGCCAGCAAGGGTGCTCCGAGGGATTCTGCCCTTGGCAATGGAGGGCCGGGATATACGGTTCCGGCAGAGATAGTCTTTCCCGAACTTTTCCATATCCGTGGCAGTGTGGCGGCGGCGAGGGAGCCTGATGAGGTAAATCCGAATTGGGAGAGTAGCGGTTCGCAGTTCTATATCGTTTGGGGGCGTAGGATGACGCCGGGTGCCTTGAAGCGTGCAATATCTTACCTCGAAGAGCGAGGCGTAGAGTTGGACCGCTTTATGATAAATGACTACCAGATGTATGGAGGCACACCGCATCTCGACGGTGCCTATACCGTTTTTGGCGAGGTTCTGGAGGGGCTGGATGTGGTGAAGGTCATGCAGTCTGTTTCCACAGATTCGCTTGACAGACCAGTTGATGACGTGTTGATTCTGAGAGCAAAAGTAGAGCGTCGCCCGTTTTCTGGCAGAGAGGGCGTTGAATAATTAAACCCGATGAAACCGGTGTTTTTTGAAGTATATTCGGTAAACGTACGAAAAATACCGTTTTTGCACGCGCGTATACACACTTTTTCGTAATTTTGTCCCGTAATTGGAATATATAGAAAAGTATATGAATATCAGAACGAGTTTTATTGTTGTCTCTGCCGCCATGTTCATGACGGCATGCATCTCCGACCAGCCCTTGGCCATAGAGTGTGACATAGAGACGATAGAGGTGAAGGTGGACGACGCTCTCAATGTGTTCAAGCCGGGAACCGGAGTGATAACAGCAGACGGTTGCAAACTGGACTTGACGGACAGGTTGCAGGAGAAGGAAATTACCTTTACTGTAAACCATGATGTTGAGGTGGGGGCATATCCTACCTACATCTCTGCCTTTAGGGGAGCAACGGTGTATCTTGTGGATCCACAAAGTGCAAATGCCATAATGCCTTTTAAGAATGGACAGGTAGTAGACTACTCCACTTCCGAAGAGACGCCTGTGGTGTTCCACGTGCATAGCCAGAGTTTTGATGAAACGGAAAAGAAGTGGGAACGTATATATACGGTCAGATTCATACACGACGAGGAGGTGAAAATAGAGTCTAACCGCTTCCAGATGAAGTACTGTTTTGACAACAACTACTCTTTTGACAAGTCAAGTTCCTATTACGAGTGGACAGAGACCGATCCTCAGTTGTTGCCGCTTTTCCAGACAGGCGATGCAGTATGGCGAAATGGCAATCCTGGATACAAGCTGTCCAAGAGTTCCGCACCTGCCGAGGATTATCCCACGATAGCGGCCAAGACTGCAGGTCCCGACGGCAGCGACTGTGTAAAATTAGAGACAAAAAGCACAGGTTCCTTCGGCGCTATGGTGGGTATGGCAAATGCGGCAGGAAGCTTGTTCAACGGTGTCTTTGATGTGACCAATGCCCTGAAGAATGCCCGTCTTGCTACAAAGTTCGGCGTCCCCTTCCGCTATATGCCCGTAAAGATTGAAGCCGACCTGCGTATGGAGAATATGGGTGAAATAAGTGATGCCGAGGGCACGTTTATGGATGAACCGGACCTGTATTGTGTCCTATACGACAACTGTGGCGGCACTTATATGCTGAACGGCAATGATGTGCTTTCAAGCGACAAGATAGTGGCGATAGCACGACTTGAGCATTATTACGATGAGGCGGATCCTAAGAAGGACTTGACCACCATGTCGCCGAAGCATGGTGTGACCAGTGAGTGGCAGCATTTTGAACTCTATCTGGACTATAATCCTTTTGACCGTACCAAGGAGAAACCGGACACTCTAATAGATGAAAAGGCGGCAGAACGCATAGACATGGACAAACTGGCCAACTATGGCTACAGTATAGTCATAGGCGCATCTTCCAGTTGGCAAGGTGCCCATTTCAGGGCTAACATCGGTTCTGTCCTTTATCTGGACAATATAGAACTGACTTGCTACAATCCTTATGGTACCGGTGGTGACGTTGAAGAGGAGAAGCCGGAGCAGACCGAGTTTGACGGTACTGCCGTGATGGAGTTCAACTACACTCCCACATTGGTTGAGCGTGTATATAACAATAAGGACGTGAAGTATTACGACTGGACCGAAACAGACAGGAATCTTACACTCTCCTTGTTCTCCCAGTACGGCACTTGGGGTTCTTCCAACGAGAATTTCATGGTCTACAATAATGGCGCTCAGTTGCAAAACTATCCCGTACAACCGGCACAGGATGGCGGTGCAATAGCGTTGACGACCATTTCTAATGGTTTTACAGGTACAATGGTCGGTCATCATCGTACTCCCGGAATGATTTACACGGGTATTCTGAACTTGAATGATGAGACGGCTTCAAACTTTGTGATGCAGCCTTACCGTGAAATGAAACTCGGAGTGCCGTTCGGATGGAAACCGGAGGAGATAGAGGTTTCCGTGAAATACAAGGCTGGTGCCGAATACCGCGATTCCAACAACAGGATTATAGACAAACAGGATTATCCCGAGATATTCTGCGTTGTATACCGCAACACTGATGCCGAGGGCAATCCATTTACCTTGTCTGTTGAACAATTGTATGATGCCTTGAACAGCGAGGAAATGTCCGTGTTGCAGGAACTGCAGGTCGTGGGCCGCGCTAAAATGCCACATCCATTTGCTTTGAGCGCAACGGAATTCGCCACTATTACCTTACCGGTATACTACATGCCGGAGGTATCGGATGCCGACTTCGCTTCAGGTAGATACAATGTGGCCATTGGTGCGATGAGCAGTTACAGGGCAATGCTCAGAGAGGGTGCGGTGAATTCATGCCTTACCGTGGATAGAATGGTGCTGAGGACCAAAAAATAGTATGCAGGCAATAACAACATAATAAACATAACGGATGAAAAAGATAGTAACGATATTTAGTCTTGTGCTGATTGCCATGTCCTCGGCCATGGCGGCAGGCGACGGACGTGATACGCTTTATGTAGTCAAGAAGGACACTGTTGTGCAGTTCCTCAATGAATTTGAGCAGGATCCTCCTTCGTGGGAGAAATGGACACCCACTTCTCCTACAAGATGGGGATTCATAGCACGTGTGGGATATAACATCGGTGCAACTGCTCCATTGCCCATTCCTGCCGAGATACGAGGCATCAAGGGCTTTGCTCCCAGAGGAGGTGTGCATTTCGGTATAGAGGGCTACAAGATGATTGGACCGCGTTGGGGACTGGTTCTTGGTATGTATGCCTCATGGGAGGGGTTCTACACCAAGGCGGATGTAATGAACTATTATATGGAGATAAGCATGGACGGTAACAAGATGAAGGGGTGGTTCACGGGTTGCAACGAAACCAATGTCGAGACCTTCGGACTTAATATCCCCGTTATGGCTACCTTCCGCATGGGACCACGATGGAACGTGAGCATGGGTCCTTACTTCAGTTTCTGGTTCAAGAAGGATTTCCATGGCAGTGTCTATGCTGCTGACCCAGGCACATTCGGCAAGGAGCATGTCGGTTACCTGCGTGTAAATGACACTCAGAACAATCCTGGACCCGTAGGCGAGAAGATAGAGTTCGGCGTGGACCCTGATACCGGTAAAAAGACAACGGCAACATACGACTTTTCGGAAAGCATGCGTACCTTCACCTGTGGTATAGAACTGGTTTTCGACTGGAAGGCAATGAAGCATCTCAATGTCTTTGGCAAGTTGAATTGGGGCCTGATGGGTGCTTTCCCGGATGACTTCGAACCCGTACAGTTCCCCATGTACCCCATTCATGGAACTTTCGGAGTAGCATATAGGTATTAATAATGGATTAAGGCAAAAAGATTATGAAGAAGATTTTATACACAATTTCGCTTGCATTGCTGTCGGCCATGCCGGCGTCGGCGCAGTACCAGGTCCAGAACTCCAATTTCGAAGAGTGGGAGGAGGTTAGCGCCAATGGCAAGGCTGGCAAAGAACCCATCGGATGGAACTCCTATCTGAGTGCTACAGGTTCGCATGTCCAACTGGTGAATAATTCCTATGCACTTTTGGAACAAAGTACAGAAGTGCGCCCTGGAAGCGCTGGACAATACAGCGCAAAGATAAGGGCAAGGGTGATGCTTTCAAAGAACCTCTATGGTAACTTGACCACAGGAGGTGTTTTTGCCAATGGCATGAACCCGGCTGATGCCAAGCAGTATTATAACTATACAGATCCTGCCAACGGACAGGCCATGTCGTTCAGCGGTCGTCCCGACTCGCTGAAGGTATGGGTTAAACTAAATGCCGGGGAGGGCAAGGATGGTTTGGTTTCTGCCATTCTTCATACCTATGGAACATATAAGACTCCAATAGATACGGCTGATGTGTTTGTGTCCACTGCTCGTCCGGTTGCACAAGCCGTACAGACGGTTGTTGCAAATGGCGAGTGGACTTGCTACTCAATACCTTTCGGCTATACTCCAGGAGTCAGCGGCCAGCCTTCATTTGCTCTTGTCTCCATGCAGACGAGCAATGTTCCAGGTCAGGGCGACAATGGCGCAGTAATGCTGGTGGACGACATGGAGTTTGTATATAGCAGCACATTGGCTTCCATCCGTTATGCTGGCAAGAATATATTGGGGCAGACCGAGGTGATGGAGGAGTTCGACGAGTCTTTCCTCAACATTACTGCCAATGGTGCCAGTGCAACGGTGGAGACTTCCTACGACGAGACCACCTTTGTGCTTACCGTTACCGTCAAGGGTGGTGACATCGCTGTAAATCCCGAAAACTATCATGTGTACACCTACCAGTTCCAGAAGCCCGAGGAAGAGGAGCCCGAACCTCAACCCGAACCAGAGTTCCAATTCCCTGCCGCAGGTACGGAGATTGAGTATGACGATGAACTGCAGGTTACCGTGAATTCAACCGTGAATCCCCCTCAGGACTATACGATATCTATGATGCATCATGGCAATGGCATTGTTGCTTTCGACCTGAATAACTTTGTGCTTGACAGCAACGGCGACTACATTCCCATCGGCAACATCCATCTGGATGAAATACAACTTGTATATAATAAGGAGAAGAAGTACAGCGAGTTTTCTGTAACACAGAACATCTATATAGCGGCAGGCGATGATCCCAACTACAGTTTCTGGATGGGTCCGATGCTTAACAGCATGTATGGTGCTATTCCTGTGACCATGACCGGTTATGTGGACAGCCAGAACCTGTATGTCAACATAGGCATCAACATGATGTCCACCAGCCTTGGGCAGATGATCGTGGTGAAGTTCGGTAAGGAATTTGAGGGAACGGACGTGCCTTCCGGAGACGGTGGCTCGGGCAATGTTCCCACCTACGAACCTCTTCCCAAGAGCGGACAGAAGGTGTATACGGACGACCTTATAGTGCAGGTGAACGAAGCCATAACCCCGCCCATGCCTGCCGACGTTACGGTAACCTTCCATAAGAAGAGCATAGACTTTGCACTTTACAACTTCGTTCTGGAGCTTGACGGCGAGAAGATGTATGTGGGCAATATCATTATAGACAACCTTATGGTCAAGCATCAGGGCGATGGCATATATACATACAGTTTCCATGATATGCTCACCATAGGTGCAGGAGACTCCTCCATTTCATCGGACTGGATGGGTCCCATATTGGGTGCTTTGAACCTCGGTCTGGACGGTAAGATATCTGTAGACAAGGCGTATGTGACAATAGATATCCCATTGGAAGCCCTCCAGCAGACAATCCATGTGACATTCGGAACTGAGGACTTCCAGACCGCCATACGCGACGTGATGGGAGCGGAGGATGTCAAGCAGGGTGACAACAGGTACGACATGACAGGACGTAAGGTTGCTAAGGTTCTTCGCGGACAGATATATATAGAAAACGGTAAAAAGATTGTAGGACAATAATACGGAGAATATATGATGAAAAGGTTTATTCTTATATTGTTTATGGGTATGGGCCTTGTGGCCAATGCCCAGTATCAATTGGCCAATTCCGGCTTCGAGGATTGGGAAAGCTTGTCGTCAGGCGAGGAACCCGTGAAGTGGAGCTCTTTCGTCGATGGCACGGGCTCTATGAAGAGCATGGCCGGCAAAGTGCAGATTGCTAAAATATCCAACGACCTTCGTCCCGGTACTTCCGGACGTTATAGTGTAAAGATCAATGCACGTTCGGTGGTGGGTGTGATAGCCCAGGGCAACCTGACTACGGGTTGCGTGAACATGGGTTCGATGTCGGCTACGGATGCCAGCGGCAACTACAACTACATCAACGAGCAGCGTACCGACCAGGCAATGCGTTTCAGCGGACATCCCGATGCTCTGCGTGTGTGGGTGAAGTTCAGTGGAAGCAAGCCCGGAAAGGTGTCTGCCATGCTGACGACAAAGGGATACTATCAGGATCCTATATCTGGCAACAGGAATACCGCTTCCTTGGTGACGCAGGCAACAAAGGCTGATATCCCCAGCAACGGCACTTGGACCAAGTACGAGATTCCCTTTACGGCAAATGCCTCGTCCCTGGAACCATACTATGCTTTCGTGAACATTTCCACGAGCAACACCCCTGGTGCAGGTTCTGCTTCGGACTATATGTTTGTGGATGACATGGAGATGCTTTACTATAGCGAGGCTACAGCCATTGTTTACGACGGTCAGCGCTATGATATGAATGCTCAGGTCAACAAGCCCTTTGACGCATCCAAACTGACCGGTGTGGAGATGACCGGCCGTGCCTCAACCTGGGAGTCTGAGTTTGACTACAATGCTTATGCGCTCCGCATTACAGTGAAGGGCGAAAACATCAGCGAGGCTCCTGACAACAAGCACACCTATTCTATCAAGTTCAAGAAACCCAATGCCCAGATAGCCACTGCTACACAGGATGGTGTGAATCTGCTTACAAATGCCGAAAGTGTAATTTACAACGAGTCAAAGTGCCAGTTGACCTTTACCAGCGATGTAAAGTCTCACACCGTTAGCTTTGACTTGGCCACATGCCAGCTGATTGTGAAGATGATAGATACATTCGGCGATGAAATCGTGCAGATTATCCAGTTTCACAAGCCTCAGCCTGCCATTGCTTCTGCCAAGTGGTACGGTATGGATATAGAAGATCCCAACACATTCTCCACCACAGATGTTTATCAGGAAGACAAATTGGTTCTCGTGCCTAATGCCGACGCTACCTTGGAAACCTCTTTCAACGAGAGTACGCTTGTTCTGACAGTGTTGGCAAAGGCTCCTGCAGGATATGAACTGTTCAACAAGACCTACCGTTTCCAGTTTGGATTGGGACAATTGCCAAATCCTGCAGATGAAGAGATAGAACCTGTAGAATTTACTCCTGGAGTTGCATATTATATAAGGAATAAGTCTAACCAACTGTTCCTGAATGCCGACTGTGCTCTGAGTCATGAAGGAACGGTTTGGACATGTGGCTCCGACAAGGTGTTAACCAGTTCCGATGGCAGGAGACTGGTGCTGGCAATCTCTGCCAATACCGGCAATGGTGTATGGGGCGGTGGAGACACTCCCACTTATGTAGGCGTATATACCAGTACTTCAGAATCTACTACGGTTGATGTTCGTGGCGATGCGTCTGGTTATACTCTATCAAGATACCTTTCCTGGACATACGGTTTCGCTAATATGAAGAGCGGAGAATACACCATTTATGTTGGTGCAGATAATAATAAGGTAATATGGAATACTGTTGGCGGTAGCGAGAACACTTCATCAGACACTTTCAAGTGGCAGTTCATTCCGCTCTCTGCAGTAGAGAACCGTCAGATACGCATAGAACTGTACGAGGAATTGACGCGTTGCCAGCAGATGGGCATGGACATAATCACCTATCGCCAGGAGGAGGAGAATAACAAGGACAATAACGCTGCCCTCATAGAACTCCTCTACCGTGTGCGTGCCGACCAGTTCCGCTTCGTAGAGTCGGAGTACACCGAGAACAAGACTTCTCACCTTGGCTCTACAGACCTGACCAACACGAACGTGTGGAACACCAATATGTCTGCCAATACCCAGGGCGGCCAGCACTGGAAGGATGCTTCCACCGTTTACTACGAGCAGAGCCTGGGCCTGTGGGATTCTTCTTCTCCATGGAATTCGTATGCTATACAGGAGGTGGAACTGCCTGCCGGTTACTATATGGTAAAGGCCACTGCCCGCAGCAGCGAGCACGCAACCTCTTACCTGCAGGTTGGTGACGAGGTGGTTTCCTTCCCTGCCAATGGCGATGTGGGTCGCGGTGTGGACACTCAGGGCAACGTGAACTACAGTGCCAACGGAACCTATGTGAACAACAACAATGGCCGTGGCTGGGAGTACCGTTATCTTTCCTTTGTAGTAAAGAACCCCAACGAAAAGGTTAAGATAAGCATCGGCGGCAGCTGTAAGGGCGTGTCGCATCAGTGGATTTCCATCAGCGACATAGAACTGCTTGCCAAGCCCACTCCCACGATGAGCATGCTGAAGTTCATCTACGACGGCACTTCATACTCCCCCTCCGAGGACGGAACCATAATGCTGTCCGATGTGTATTACAAGGAGGAGATTGTTCCTGAAATCCAGACGGCCGGCTATGGCGAGTATGAGATGGCATTCGACTCTACCGAGTGGGCATTGAACATTACTCTGAAGCAGGAGCAGAAGGGGCTGAACTACGGTTTTGCCGACAAGGAGTATAAGGTGTATTTCCGTAAGCCCAATCCTGCGCTGGCATCACTGACCTTTGATGGAAACGACATCCTTGCTTTGACCTCTGTGGACGAGTACTACAATCCTGCCAAACTGCAGTATGTGGGCAACAGTGATGCCGAAAAGGTTCAGGTCCGTTTTGACCGTTCCACTTCTGTGCTTACTATAGTATGTCTGGGAAGCGGTTTCGAAAAGGTTTATACCATAGCCTTTAAGGATGCTTCTGCAGTGTCCACAACATACACCGAGGAAATTGTTGTCAGAATCGAGAATGTAGGAATGTCCGGTGCTGAAGAGTGTGAACCTGTGGTGGGTACTGTCTATATAACCGAGTCCGGCAATGGAACATATTCCTTCGAGTTGCCCAACTTCCAGCTTCTGACGGACGGAATGCGTATGGATATAGGCACCATTGTATTGCCTGAGATACAAATGCAGCTTGTCCAGGGTTCCAACATGTTTACTGCAAAGGAAACTATTACCATCGCTGCCGGCGACGTGGAAGGTATACCCACGGAAATGTGGTACGGTCCCTGGCTGGGCGAGATACCGGTAGACCTGAAGAAGGGTGTTATATACGCAGGACGTATGTATTGCGAGATAGATATAGACATGGTTTCACAGTTGGGGCAGGTAATCCATGTTACTGTCGGAAATATGGAAGCTACCGGAATAAGGGATGTAAATGCCGGTGCAGTGGATAATTCTAGCGTTGTATATGATTTGACTGGTCGCAGAGTCCTGCCTACGGCAAAGGGCGTTCTTATTGTGAATGGCAAGAAGACGGTAATCAGATAATTGCCCTCATTGTACATTTTATGATATAAATAAGGTGAAACCGCTGGCTCTATTGCTTGGCGGTTTCACTTTATTTATGTACTTTTGCATGCCATGAGTTTAGAAGCGGCTATAGTAACACTGGTATTTGCCTGCTGTGCCACTGTGCATTTCGTGGGTATGTTCGTTGTTGGCATACTGGCGCGTCATCGCGTGCAGTATCTCAGCCTGGCATGGATTCTGGCCATATTCTTCGGAATCATCGGCATAGTGGCTATGTATGGCGATGCTGTCGTTTCGGGAAGGCCAGGTTTGCTGAATCCCTATATGTTGCTGATGCTGGTTGTGGGAACGTATCTGCAGAGTATATATTCTTTGGGCATTGCAATGCCCGGTTTCCTGCAGTGGTCGCGTATGTGCAAGTATGCATCTCCTGTTCTCCTGCTTGCTGCTGTCTATGTGGTGGCAATATTCCCTGCCGGACAGCTTACCAAGGTCTATTCTTTGGACGAATTGTTCCACAACATCTTTTCGCTTGATCTGATATTGCGTTGCATTGCCTTGCTGTTGGGGGCATTCTATTTGGTAAATATAATCTTCCTGCCACGCCATCTTGCACAGAAAACTGTACTCCCCCTATCCTTGATAGCATATACCGTGCTCTTGATATTGTCTGTGGTGATGTATCTGTACACAGCGCTTAACTACACGCCATTCCTGCTGTGTGGTTATGTGGTGCTGTTCACGTTGGTGAACTTTTATTGGGTGTGCCATGCTATGAGCACTTTGATAGTACGAATTCCTCATCCCGAGGTGATGCTTTCAACAGTGGAGGAGGGCGAACCTATGGTTGTCGCAGGGCAGGAAAGAGCTGATGAATCCAGGGAAACGGACTTCAATGAAATGAATCTTAAACGCTATCAGCGAGTGCAGGCATGGATGCAAAAAAACAAGGATTCATGGATAAATAACGGGTTTACGCGCGACAGGTTGTGCGATGAGACAGGTATAAACCGCCAGCTCATGTTGCAGTGCCTGCGAAGCCAGGGACACAATAATATTCATGATTATATCACCACTTACAGGGTGGAGGAAATGAAGCGTCTTATTTTGGCTGGCCGTATAAAGGCGGTGGCAGATTGTGATATGGTTGGTTTCGGCAGTCCCAAGACGGCACGTTCCTGCTTTGAGCGTATAGAAGGGGAGAATCTTGACACGTTCATTGCAAGCAGGAGCAAGAGCAAATCCGCAGATACGGATAAGGTCCTTTAGGATGCCTTTTCTGGCAACGAAAGCCACTTTCCCGGACAAGGAGTTTTTTGCTCTCACAGGCCCCCTTTTTGGTCCTCGGGACGTCAAGCCTCGGTCCTCGGGACGTCAAGGCCTTGTCCTCGGGAGGACCGACCTTTGTCCTCGGGAGGGCCGTTTTTGTTCCTATTTATGTTGCTTTTTTCCGCTCAAGAGGATTTCAGGCAGATGAAACTTGTCTGTGTGCACTTTTTTTTATAATTTTGTGCGTGTTTTCAGGTGAATAATTCACCCCCGTAGGATAGAAATCATTTTATAAACCTTTTAAAAATATTAAGCTTATGAAGAAAATTTTACTTTCATTAGTGGCCCTGTTTATGGGCATCGGTATGGCTGTGGCACAGTCAGAGATTATCTACAGCCTTGAACCTGCTGCTGGTTCTAATAATAGCTATGCAGGTAATTGTGATATTGATATCAATGGCATTACCTGGAACCTACAAGGTAATTCAACCATGATTCCTTGGAGAATTGGTGGAAAGAGCATTACAAAGACGGATCGTACTCTTTACAGCAAGACTCCAATGATTGGTGACGTTGAAAAGGTTGTTCTTTCAGTAGGAACAATGAGCAGTATAACAGTAAACAGTACCAAGCTGTTGATTGCCGACAATCCAGAATTTGAGTCTGCATCGGAGGTTTCTGTTACCCTTGCAGCTAATAAGGATGTTGAAATACCAGTTTCTGCAGCGATGGGAGCATACTATAAGTTTGTCTTTAATGTTACAGTTGCGGGGTCTTCAAATAAGTTCATTCAGATTAAGAAGGTGGATTTCTATGGAGCAAGGCCTGCCGATGCTGTGGATGCTCCTGTATTCAGTATTGATGGTGGCGCTTATGTTGGTGTACAGACAGTTGAACTTTCTGCAGCTGAGGGTTGTGAGATTTATTATACTCTTGACGAAACAGACCCCACAACAGAAAGCACAAAGTACACAGCCCCCATTACCATTGAGAAGACAACAACAGTAAAGGCGATTGCTGTTAAGGGAGGCGTTTCAAGCCTTGTTGCTACCGAGGTTTATAGCATTGTTGAACCTATGACTCTATCTGAAATTATTTCTGCAGCAACAAGCAATGAAACAGAAGTCGCTATTAATGTAGACGGTTGGCTTTGCTCTGCTGTAAAGGGAACGACCAATGCATACTTCACAGATGGTGAGGGTCTGGGCATTCAGTTGTATTCAAGTAACCATGGTTTCAAGGTAGGTGACAAACTTTCTGGTGTTGTCGTTGCTCCTCTTCTGCTCTACTTCGGTGCTCCTGAACTGAAGAACTTGAAGGCTAATGATGAGAATCTTACTATTACTCCTGGTCAGGAAGTGCCTGTACTGGAAATGAATGTAGCAGATCTTTCAGCTGCTAACTATGGTGCTTTGGTGGTTTTGAAGGGTCTGACATATAAGGCTGGCAAATTCTATCAGGGTGAAGCAGCCATTACTCCCTATAAGAATTTCATGACTCTGCCTACTTTTGAGGAGGGCAAGACTTATGATATCACCGGTATGGTAAGTTGGTATAATGTTTTGCAGATATGTCCCCGTACCGCTGATGATATTGTAGAATCAAATGCAACAGGCATCAACGACGTGAATGCCTCTATTCTTCCTGCCAACGGCAAGTTCGTGGAGAATGGCCGCGTAGTAATCGTTAAGGACGGCAAGAAGTATAACGTTGCCGGTCAGAACTTGAAGTAAATTGTACAATAAACCATCCTGCTTTTCCGTTGTCATATAAGACGGAGGCAGGAATGGTTGAATATGATGAAAAGGATATTGATGATATTTATGCTAATCGGTGTGCTGCTTGGAATGAAAGCAGCGACACCGATTGGCGTTTTCAGTCAACAATCATGTTTGGCTCATGCCGACACCGCCTATGTCCAGAAACAAAAGGACGAAAGCAAGGTGGTGCAGCGCAAGATGAGCCATTCCGCATATCCTGTGCGGATGCAAGTGGTGGGAAATGCCATCCGCTTGGACAGTCCGGAGAGTCAGATACTCCCCATCTACACGCAGAACGGAACCTTTTACCTGATAGTACGTCTCAACAAGGGCACAAATTGGCTCAACGGCCTGCCCAAAGGGAAGTATTTCATCAACAACAGGTTGCTGGCAATAAAGTAGCTAATCCTATGGCATTATGGCTCTATATGGAGTAGGTATGCCCGATATTATATATATATGGAAGAGATAATAGCAAAAGTCCCCAGAGAACTGATAAAGGCAGAACTGACCGAAGAGCGCAAGTTGCGCCGCACCAACAAGAGTGGCAACGACGTCTATATCGTCACATGGCAGGATGCGCCAAATACGCTTCGCGAGATAGGCCGTCTTCGCGAGATAGCATTCCGCGCCGCAGGCGGCGGTTCTGGCAAAAGCATGGACCTGGACGAGTTTGATACCTGCGACAATCCCTACAAGCAGCTTATTGTATGGGATCCCGAAGAGGAGGAGATACTGGGAGGTTACAGATATATATTAGGTAAGGATTGGCAGGTGGGTGCCGATGGCCAGCCGCTGTTGGCCACCAGCCACATGTTCCGCTTCTCGGACAAGTTCATGCAGGAATATGCTCCCTATACAGTGGAGCTGGGACGCTCATTCGTAACGCTGGAGTATCAGAGCAGCCGCATGGGCACCAAAGGACTTTTTGCCTTGGACAACCTGTGGGACGGACTGGGAGCTGTAACGGTAATCGAACCCGATGTCCGCTATCTGTTCGGCAAGTTTACCATGTATCCCTCGTACGACCGTCTGAGCAGGGATATGATTATCTATTTTCTGAACAAGCATTTCCCCGACCCGGATAATCTGATAAAACCGATAGAACCGCTGCATTACGAGCACGACACAAAGCAATTTGAGGAGCTCTTCGTTGAGGACGAGTTCAAGGCGGACTACCGGATACTGAACAAGGCTGTTCGTGACCGTGGCCTGAACATCCCGCCACTGGTCAATGCCTACATGGGCCTGTCTCCCACCATGAAACTCTTTGGCACCGCTATAAACGACGAGTTTGGCAATGTGGAAGAAACCGGAATTCTGATAGCCGTAGACGAGATATTGGAGGAGAAGCGTGTTCGCTATATTGACAGTTTTGCTGCCGAGCATCCGGAACTGGTTAATATAACCTCTGGCGCAAACAAGGTGTTCTATTCCACAGGTGGGGAGTGCAAGTAACTCCTGGGTAACTTATCCAATAGTAGATATTACATTAGATGAATTGGGAACAATTACTTTCCAACAGGAGACTCGGACAGGAACACCAGCAACATAGTGCGGACGACCGCACAGAATTTCAGCGTGATTACGACCGTCTGATTTTTTCTGCGCCTTTCCGTCGCCTACAGAACAAGACTCAGGTCTTTCCTTTGCCGGGAAGCATCTTCGTGCATAACAGACTGACGCATTCCCTGGAGGTAAGCAGCGTAGGCCGCTCACTGGGCAATGACGTTAGCCGTGCCCTGCTGGAGCGCCATCCGGAACTGAAGGATACACATTTCATGGAGTTGGGAAGCATTGTCTCGGCTGCATGTCTGGCTCATGATTTGGGCAATCCTCCTTTCGGTCATAGTGGAGAAAAGGCGATAGGGACATATTTCAGCGAGGGTAAGGGACAGTTTCTGAAAGACTATTTCTGCGATGAAACGGGAGATTCGCTTACTGCCGAGCAATGGCACGACCTTGTCAGCTTTGAAGGTAACGCCAATGCATTCCGTTTGCTTACGCATCACTTCAAGGGTAGAAGACCGGGCGGTTTTGTCATGACATACAGCACCTTGGCTTCTATAGTGAAGTATCCCTTCAGCAGCAACTTGTCAAACGGAAAGAGAAAATTCGGTTTCTTCTGTGAGGAAAGGGAGTCTTACCAACGTATTGCTGAACAGTTGGGCATAATCCGTTTTGACAGTCCAGAGGGAACTTTAAAGTATGCACGTTATCCGCTGGTGTACCTTGTGGAGGCTGCCGACGATATCTGCTATGAGATTATGGACATAGAGGATGCCCATAAGTTGAAGATTCTCACTACCGATGAGACCAAGGATCTCCTGCTTGCCTATTTCTCTGACGAGCAAAAGCAGCACATCATACAGCGCATGTCCACTGTGGACGACAGCAACGAACAGATTGTTTACCTGCGCTCCTGTGTCATAAACACATTGGAAACAGAGTGTGTCAGAGTATTTGTAGAGAACGAAGATAAGATTCTTGCTGGAGAATTTCAGGGAAGCCTCATAGACCATATAGACACTGTTCCCCGCGAGGCATACAAACGCTGCGAGAAGATCAGTTATTCCCGTATCTATAACAGCAAGGATGTTATGGACATAGAGATTGCCGGTTTCAAGGTAATCACCACTCTTATAGACCTGATGGTGCAAGCGGCAATACACCCCAACAAGGCTTTCTCGCAGTTGCTCATAAACCGTGTTTCCACACAATACGACATAAAGGCTCCCACCCTCTATGGACGTATAATGGCCGTTCTGGACTATATATCCGGTATGACCGACGTTTATGCCATGGACATGTACCGCAAGATAAACGGCATGTCCATACCTACACTTTAATTTCTTATACTATGGTTTCAGTGAAGATTATAAACAAGTCGCATCATCCGCTGCCTGCTTACTCTACGGCATGCAGTGCCGGCATGGACTTGAGAGCTAACTTAGAGGAGAGCATCGTGCTCCAGCCTTTGCAGCGAGTCTTGATTCCAACAGGTTTGTTTATGGCGTTGCCGGAGGGCTATGAGGCACAGGTGAGACCACGAAGCGGATTGGCTTTAAAGCACGGAATAACCGTTCTTAATACTCCGGGAACCATCGATGCTGATTATCGGGGTGAAATAGGTGTGATCCTTGTAAACTTGAGTCAGGATGATTTTGTTGTCAATGACGGTGAAAGGATAGCACAGCTGGTAGTCGCCAGATATGAACAGGCCGAGCTTGTTGCTGTGGAGGCTTTGGACGAAACCGTTCGTGGCGAAGGTGGTTTTGGACACAGTGGAGTAAAATGAGGGCATTCGTTTCCATATTAATGCTTTTCTTGTGCCACTTTGCTGTTGCACAGACGCGTCTTGACTATTTTATGGCCGAGGCGACCAAAAGCCGCATGGCCGGACAATGGTCCAGGGCATCAGAATTGTACACACATTGCCTTCAGATAGACTCATGCTCGGCAGAGGCACTGTTCCAGTTGGGAAGGATTCACTTCTATCTTCGTCAGGATAGTATAGGACTGGAATATTTGCATAGGGCAGTGGAACTTGACCCCGACAACACTTATTATATGGAACCTTTGGCGGCAATACTGCTACGCCAGGGGTGCGAAGAGGATGCTTTGCCATTGTTGGAGCGCATCAGCGAGCTGCAGGGCAAACGTTCGGATGTGCTGTCTCATCTTGCAAATATGTATGCCAAGTTAGGGCGTCTGGAAGATGCAATTGCTACGTTTGACAGGTTGGAGATGCTGGAAGGCAAGATGTCTCAGCTGAGTAATGAAAAGTTCTCGTTGTATATGGAAATGGGAGACAGCGCCCGGGCTTTTGCAGAACTGCAGAGCCTATGCGACGAATATCCTGCCGATATGACATGTCGCATTGGTATGGGATACTGCTACCAGCAGCTGGGGGATTTCGATACTGCCATGAAGATATACGAAGGTGTCCGTGAGATTGACCCTTCTAATGGGATGCTGCAAACGGTGCTGTTGGAATATTATCTGGCTCAGGGAATGGACAGTCTGTACGAGGTAACAAGAGACTCTATCCTCTATGCCAAGGAGACAGATACTCCTACTCGCGTTGCCTTGCTCCAGCAGATGACAGAACGTATGTCGGCGGATTCTGTAGACACGGATTGTATAGCTGCTCATTATGAACGTGTTCTGCAGTCAGATTCGGCCAATGTGGACATACTGACCATGTATGCTGCCTTCCTCAATTACAGACAGAGGCCACAAGAGCAGATATGCACTCTGATGTCCCGGATATTGACTATAGAACCGGATAATGAAATGGCCACCCAGTGGCTGCTGCAATATTATGTTTCCCGTAGGGATTATTCTTCTTTAGAGGGAATCTGTTGGCGTGGAATAAACAACCATCCCGATGAACTCCTGTATTCCTATTTCTTGGGAATGATTCTTATGGAGCGTGATGAGGGTGAAAAAGCATTGGAGGTACTGGGGCGTGGTATTCGCTTGCGCAATGAAGGTACTCGTCTTGCCTTGGTGTCGGATGCATTCACAATAAGAGGTGATATCTATTATAAGATGGGCAAACATAAAGAGGCTTTCTTGGAATATGATTCGGCATTGGTTTATAACAAGGACAATATCCTTTGCCTTAACAACTATGCCTATTACCTGTCCTTGCGCAACGAGAAGTTGGATAAGGCAGAGGAAATGAGCTATCGCACCATAAAAGCAGAACCCGGCAACAAGACATATCTGGATACCTATGCCTGGATCCTGTTCATGCAGAGCAAATTCTCCGAAGCACAGGAATATATGGACAAGGTTGTGCCTCGGGATTCTACAGAACAGTTCCTTATGTCGGATGAATATACGGGCAGTGCCATATTGGAACATGCCGGTGATATAGCATGGATGAACGGCGATGAATCAAGGGCTGTCTGTATGTGGCAACTTGCAGTAAAACGTGGAGAACCAGGTGTTACGCCTGTTCTGCACAAGAAGGCGCGCAAGAAACGTTATTATCAGCACAAGTGAAGTGGATTATGAAAAATATACGCTATTATATAATAGGTGTCATTGCGGTGATGCTCCTTGCCGCATGCTCTTCTGCGCGCAAGTCTGTGCTTTCAACTGCGCCAAAGTCAGAAGTATCTGTATGGAATGCCGGTGAGTGCGTGGTTGCCCGTGCAAACACCTCACTGTCTGTCTCCAAGGGAAAGAACATTGCTGTTGGCGGTACGCTTAGGATGAAGCGTGACGATGTAATCCAGCTGAATCTGACATATATATTTGGCATACAGGTGGGGACCCTGGAAATCACGCAGGATAGTATTCTGGTACTTAGCCGTACTACCAGGCAATATGCCCTTTTTGGATACGAAGAACTCTCTGCTTTGATGGGGCAGGAAATAACCTTTGATACTATGCAGGGTATATTTTGGGGTGAGGATGCCGGTTTTAGAGTGAATGGTCTCAAGTGGGAGTATGCATCATTTTCAGAAATGAAGGACGGTAGAAGGATGCCGGATAAGTATGCAATAACGTTTTCAAGATCAGGAACTGATTTTGCAATGTCCTTGAAATTGTCTGACTTGAAATACGAAAGTGGTTGGTCTGTACGGACAGGATTTAACCGCACTGGGTATGAACGCTTGTCAGTGGGGCAAGTAGTAAAGATAATATCGTTGCTTGTAGGAGGGTAGTAATATACGATGGTAGGGTTACGGAATCTGTTGCGTTGTGTTTGCATAGTGATGCTTGTGTTCTGCTCAGGCACGAACGTCTGTGCGCAAAACAGCAAGAAAGTTAAGGATCTCAAGGTACAGAAAACCCGTCTGCAAAAGAACTTGAAGAAGTCTCAACAGGATCTTGTTAAGACCAGTAAGGAGAAGAAAAGCGGTGAATCCTATTTGCTTCATATAGACCGCCAGTTGGAAGACCGTATAGAACACATACGTTCTATGGAAGCGGAAATGGACAGCATCGACAATGAGATGACAACCATCCGTACCAACATTAAGGGATTAAATGCCCAGTTGCATGAGAAGAAGCAGAGGTATATACGTGCCATTCGTTTTTCACGTCAATATCCGAAGGTTAAGAATTCCCTGGTCTTTGTTCTCAGTGCCAAAAGTCTGACACAGATGTATCGCCGCGCCAGATATACGAGGGAATATGCTGTGCATCAATACGACTTGGGCCGACAAATCCAGCAGAAACAGGGAGAATTGATGGATGCACAGAATTCCTTGCTTTCATCCAAGAGCAAGAAAACCGAGTTGTTGAACGAGGTTATAAGACAGCGTCGCAAACTCAACGAGAAACAGGTCCGTCAGCAGCAGTACATCAAGAATTTGAAGAGGAGGGAGGATAACCTAAAGGCCAGAGTGACCAAGCAACAGCAGGAATTGAATGCTCTGAACAAGAAAATAGACGACTTGATTTCATACGAAATAGAGCAGGCGAGGAAGCGTGCAGAGGCAGAAGCCAAAAGGAAGGCCGAGGCTGAGGCCAAGCGCAAGGCGGCAGAGAGGAAAACTGTAGCCGCTAAGGCAGGTACGGCAAAACCTTCTCAACCGGCCACATCCACAACGCCTAAAAAAACAACGCCTGCCGCAAGTTCATCTTCAGCTTCATGGCTGACAGCCAATGACCGTAAACTGGACGGAACATTCCTGCAGAACAAGGGGCGTTTGCCTGTGCCAGTCACGGGGCAGTATAGAATATCCGGACGTTATGGCAAGTATAATGTACCTGGCCTGAAAAACGTTACTTTGGATAATAAAGGGGTCAATTATGTAGGAAAGGCAGGAGCCCGTGCCAGATGTGTATTTAACGGCGAGGTTACTGCTGTATTCCAGTTCTCAGGTTCAAAGAACGTGCTTGTGCGTCATGGCAGTTATATATCGGTGTATTGTAATTTGTCTTCGGTAATTGTCCGGAAGGGTCAGAAACTAAAGACTGGCGACTTGATTGGAACCATCAAGACAGACGAGTCTGGCAATGCTGTCCTCCATTTCCAGTTGCGCAAGGAAACTACAAAACTAAATCCCGAAGCATGGATAGGTAAATAGAGATAGCCTCTCGTATTTCACTGATTTTAATGAATTCATCGGCCGTATGGCTGCGCGAGCTTTCGCCTGGTCCCATTTTCATGGAGGGGAATCGCATCAACGCCTGGTCGCTGAGGGTGGGACTTCCGAAAGGTTGTCTTCCCAACTGGATGGTTCTTTGCACAAGAGGATGACTGATGTCTATTCTTGAAGAAGAGAGACGGAAACTCCGTGCCTTCACATCGCTATTCACGTTCTGTCTAATAATGTCGTATATCTCTTCGTTGCTGTATAGTTCGTTGCTGCGTACATCCACCGTAAAGGTGCATTCAGAAGGGATGACATTGTGTTGCGTTCCGGCATTAACGATAGTCACCGTCGTTTTAACGGGTCCTAACATGGAACTTACTTTGGGGAACTGGAAGTTTCTGAACCATGCTATGTCGTCCATGGCATGATATATGGCATTGTCCCCCTCATTTCTTGCAGCATGTCCGGATATGCCGTGCGAGGTCATATCAAGTACCATCAGTCCTTTTTCTGCAATAGCCGGGTGCATGCCTGTGGGTTCGCCTACCAAGGCAACATCTATCTTGGGTATTGAGGTTAGAAGACGCTCCATGCCATTTTTCCCACTTACTTCTTCTTCGGCGCTGACGGCAAGTACAAGGTTGTATGGAAGAACGGTATCTTTCAATTCTCTGAAGACTTGAAGCATACTGACCAGCGAGGCGCCATCATCGTTGCTTCCAAGACCATATATGAGGTCGTCTTCGATTGTAGCATGGAATGGGTTGTGCTTCCATGCATTGGTGGGTTTAACCGTGTCAATGTGTGCATTCAGCATTAGGGTCGGGCGTTTTGTGTCATAACCACCGGCTATGCACCATAGGTTGTTCCCGTCCCTTTTTACATCCATGCCACAATCGTTTGCCATGTATGTTTCCAACATGTCGGCAGCCTCTTTTTCTTCTCTGCTAAGGCGTGGTATTTCTATAAGTCGACACAGTAGTTTTACTGCATCTGAGGTCATGTTCTCTATATTCATGTCTTCTGAATAGTATGTTCGTTTAGCAAAGTTACTCTTTTTTGTGACAATACTGAAATAAATTCTCCGTTTATTCCGGCATTATGCTGAGAAAACGCTATCTTTGTGCATTGATAGTAGTACAACACCATGCAGAATTTCAGTCCTTTACCCATTCTTGTACATGAGCAGGCCCGTATTTACGGTAGTCGTGCGGCCATGCGTTACTGTGACTACTCGGAGGGTATATGGAAGGATATTTCCTGGAATGAATTTTCGGCACGTATCAGCAAACTCTCCACATCCATGCTTGCCCTCGGCGTGCAGGAGCAGGAGAATGTTGCGGTTTTTTCGCAGAATATGCCCGAAATGCTGCTTGTGGACTTTGCCGCCTATGCCATAAGGGCTGTGACTATACCGATGTATGCTACCAGCAGCGAGATGCAGGTGAAATACATGGTTAGTGATGCTAATATACGATACGTGTTTGTAGGAGAGCAGGAACAGTACGATATTGCCTTCCGAGTTCTGAAGCATGGTTCGTCCCTGGAAAAACTCATCATCTTTGACAAATCTGTTGTAAGGAATCCAGAGGACCAGATAAGCCTCTACTTTGAAGACTTTCTGATGCAAGGCAACGTAGGTCTTCTGCCTGAGGTTCAGCGAAGGACCGCAGCAGTCCAGCCTTCTGATTTGGCCAATATACTCTATACAAGTGGAACGACAGGACTTTCCAAGGGAGTCATGCTGACACACAGAATGTACAGCACGGCCTTGTCGGCACATTACGGGGTATTCCCCTTGTCGGACAAGGACGTAGTACTCAATTTTCTGCCCTTTACCCATGTGCTGGAACGCGGGTGGGCATATCTGTGCATAGCAAACGGATGTACCCTGGCAGTTAATCTGCGACCAGCAGACGTGTTGCAATCCATGCGCGAGGTGCATCCCACCTGCATGTGTGCCGTACCCCGTTTCTGGGAAAAGGTATATGATGGCGTGATGGACAGGATTGAAAAAAGCAGTCCTGTGCAGAAATCCCTGTTGCTTGAGGCCTTGCGTGTAGGTCACGAATACAATGTGGACTACAAGATGAAGGGCATGACTCCACCCATGGGGTTGCGCATGCAGTATTCGTTGTACGAGAGCACAATTATTGCATTCTTGAAGAAGCAGCTGGGGCTGGAACGCGCCAACTTCTTCCCTACGGCAGGCGCGGCAGTGCCTCCCAAAGTGGAGGATTTTGTACGCTCGGCAGGTTTGCGTATGGTGGTCGGCTATGGTCTCACGGAGAGCACGGCAACCGTAAGCATAGACCATTTGGACAAGAAAACTTCTCTCGGAAGCGTGGGCCGTATTCTTGATGGTGTGGAAGTAAGCTTCGGGGAAAACAACGAAATCCTCCTGCGTGGCGATACCATAACCAAGGGCTATTACCGCAAGGCTGAGGTGACGGAACGCTGTATAGATGCCGACGGCTGGTTTCATACAGGCGATGCCGGCTACATCAAGGACGGAGAACTATTCCTAACAGACAGGATAAAGGATATGTTCAAGACCAGCAACGGCAAATACATTGCCCCCCAGCTCATAGAGTCCAAGTTGTGCGTAGACAAATACATAGACCAGATAGTAGTGGTGGCAGAGCAGCGCAAGTTCGTCTCTGCTTTGGTGATTCCGCAGTACGACTTGCTAAAGGAGCTTGCCAAGGACTATGGTGTGGAGTGCCACAGTAACGAGGAACTTTGCGCCAACCCACGAGTGGTGAAATTCATGATGTATCGTATAGAGACACTACAACAGGAATTTGCACATTACGAACAGATAAAGAGAATAACCTTGCTACCCGAACCTTTCAGTCTGGAGAAAGGGGAACTGACCAACACGCTCAAGGTGAAGCGTGCGGTCCTATACAATAACTATCGGGAGCAGATAGAAAAGATGTACGAAGAAGAATGATTACACAAGACCAATTGAAAGGGGTTCAGGAGAGAGTAGAGCAACTGAACCATTACTTGAACATTCCTGCAAAGAAAATGCAGTACGAGGAGGAACAGCTCCGGACACAGGCTCCCGAGTTCTGGGAAGACCAAAAGCGAGCTGAGGAACAGATGAAGGTGGTCAAGGGCCTGGAGAAATGGATAAAAGGCTATCAGGAGGTTAGCACCCTGGCCGACGAACTGGCAACGGCATTTGACTTTTATAAGGAAGAACTGGTTACCGAACAGGAGGTGGACGACCTCTATGCCCGTGCCATTACATCCATAGAGGAACTTGAACTGAAGAACATGCTCCGCAAAGAGGAGGACTCGATGGATGCCGTGCTTAAAATCAATTCAGGTGCCGGTGGTACCGAGGCACAGGACTGGGCACAGATGCTCATGCGAATGTATATGCAGTGGGCCGACAAGAACGGCTACAAGATACGTATTGCCAACCTCCTTGAGGGCGACGATGCCGGAATAAAGTCATGTACACTTGAACTTGAGGGCGAGTTTGCATACGGATACCTGAAGAGCGAGAATGGTGTTCATCGCCTGGTCCGCGTTTCTCCCTATAATGCCCAGGGCAAGCGTATGACCTCCTTCGCCTCTGTGTTCGTTACTCCCTTGGTGGACGACACCATTGAGGTAAACATCGAGCAGGCACGCATTTCATGGGATACCTTCCGCAGTTCCGGCGCTGGTGGTCAGAACGTAAACAAGGTGGAGTCTGGTGTCCGCCTCCGTTACATGTACAAGGACCCCTATACTGGCGAGGAGGAGGAAATCCTCATTGAGAATACCGAGACACGAGACCAGCCCAAGAATAAGGAGAACGCGTTGCGACTTCTGCGCTCCATGCTCTATGACAAGGAACTTCAGCACCGTATGGAGGAGCAGGCCAAGATAGAAGCAGGCAAGCGCAAGATAGAGTGGGGCAGCCAGATCCGCAGTTATGTCTTCGACGACCGTCGTGTCAAGGACCACCGCACCAACTATCAGACCAGTGATGTAGGCGGTGTCATGGACGGCAAGATAGATGCTTTCATCAAGGCATATCTGATGGAGTTTGGCGGCGAATAGTCCGTGTGTAAAGATAAGTTTTCAGAACCAACCTTAGTTCAATAATGGCGCATTACGAGACAGAGAGGAAGTTTCTCGTTGTCGGCGAGTACAAGTCGCAAGCCTACAACGCAACTCGCATACAGCAAGGCTACATTGCCAGCGGCAATGGCCGTACCGTGCGTGTGCGTATCCGTGGCGACAAGGGTTACCTGACTATCAAGGGACCCAGTGGCCTTGCCGGCCTTACACGCTATGAGTTTGATACGGAGATTCCTCTGGACGATGCCCGCGACCTGATGCAGATATGCGAACCGGGCATCATCGACAAGACTCGTTTTCTGGTAAAGTCGCCCGATGGTCGTCATGTCTGGGAGATAGACGAGTTCTATGGCGATAATGAAGGTCTTGTGTTGGCAGAAGTGGAACTTTCCAGCGAGGACGAGCATTTCCTCAAGCCCGACTTCGTTGGCCGCGAGGTTACGGGCGACCGTAGGTTCTACAACAGCCACATGCGCAACTATCCCTATAAATTATGGAAAGAGGAAATTTCGGAAGCAAGATAGGTGCCGTCTTGGCCTCGGCAGGAAGTGCCGTGGGTCTCGGTAATATCTGGCGTTTCCCCATGGAGTGTGGCAGCAATGGTGGTGCTGCATTTATTTTGATATACCTGCTATGCGTGTTCTTTCTGGCCATGCCAGTCATGGTAGCAGAGTTTGTCATTGGTCGTTCCAGCCGCTCCAATGCGGTGGGTTCGTACAGGGTCCTGGCACCGGGAAAACCTTGGGTGGTTTCCGGTTTCATGGGCGTACTTGCCGGTTTTCTTGTATTGTCATACTATAGTGTCGTGGCAGGCTGGACCTTGGACTATACGTTCGAGTCCTTGACCGGAAGTTTGATGTCTGAGTCGGATTTCGGACGTTTCTTCTCCGACTTCGTGAGCAATCCCTGGCGTCCAGTCATCTTTCTTTCTCTGTTCCTGCTGCTGACGCATTGCGTTGTTGCCACAGGTGTAGAGAAAGGTATAGAGAGGTACAGCAAGATAATGATGCCAATGCTGCTTGTTATAATCCTGATATTGGCTGGTTTTTCCATGTTTATGCCCAATGCCATTGAGGGTGTCCGTTTCCTGCTTACTCCGGATTTCTCCAAGGTAACAAAGGATGTTGTCCTCAGCGCCATGGGTCAGGCGTTCTTCTCCTTGAGTGTGGGTATGGGCACTTTGGCCACCTATGCCAGTTACTTCAATAAGGAGACCAAGTTGCTCCCCTCTGCCATTGGCGTATGTACGATAGATACCCTTGTGGCAATTTCTGCAGGTTTCATCATCTTCCCTGCGGTATTCAGTGTCGGTGTCAGTGCCGATTCCGGTCCGGGACTGGTCTTTATCACCTTGCCCTATGTGTTTCAGGAAGCATTTGGTTCGGTTCCGGTTTTCGAGTACGCCTTCTCAGGCCTGTTTTACATCTTGTTGCTTTTGGCTGCCCTAACCAGCAGCATTTCCATGCACGAGATAAGTACGGCATACATTCACGAGACATTCAAGCTCAGCCGTCCCAAGGCAGCAACCATTGTTACGGTCATCTGCCTTGTCATGGGAGTGGCCTGTAGCCTGTCCTTTGGCGTGTGGAAGGATGTTACCGTCATGGGACGTGGTTTCTTTGATCTGTTTGACTTTATTACGGCCAAGTTCCTCATGCCTCTTGGCGGTCTGCTCATCTGTACCTTTGTGGGTTGGGATATGAACAAGAAACTTGTTGCAGCAGAGCTTGATTCACGGTTCACCTCGTTGCTCATGATTCTGTTCAGTTGGGTAGCACCTATAGGCATAGGTATTATATTTGTTTATGGTTTGATTAGCGGATAATGGAAAAGCATGTAAACTTCAGTTCCCGTATGGGAGCCATCTTTGCTGCGGCAGGCAGTGCCGTGGGATTGGGTAATATATGGCGTTTCCCTATGTTGGTTGGCGACAATGGCGGTGCGGCATTCATTCTTATATATATTCTGTCTATATTGCTCATCGGCATACCTATCATGGTGGGCGAGTTCGTTATTGGTCGCCACACACAGAGCAATATGATAGATGCATTTCGCCAGTTGGCTCCAGGCAAGTGGTGGCGTATCATAGGCTTTATGGGCATAGGTGTGGCATTCCTGATACTGAGTTACTATATCGTGGTCAGTGGTTGGACGCTTTATTATGCCTATAGCAGTTTCACTGGAGCACTGTCGGACCCTTCTTGTGATTACGAGGCATTTTTCAACAATTACGTGGCCAATCCTTGGCTCTGTCTTCTGTCTGCCGTTATATTTATGCTTTTGACTCACCTGATTATCATACGTGGGGTGCGTGATGGTATAGAGAAATGTTCCAAGGTGCTCATGCCCATGCTTCTGCTTATCATCGGCATATTGGTGGTGTGTACATTCAGTATGCCAGGTATCCACAAGGGTATTTCCTTCCTGCTGAAGCCCGACTTTTCCAAGTTGACCATTTCTGTGGTTTTGGATGCCATGGGGCAGGCATTCTACTCATTGTCAGTGGCCATGGGCTGCTTGTGCACCTATGCAAGTTATTTTGGCCGCAACACCCGTCTGGTTTCTTCCGCACTGAGCGTAAGTTCTATAGACACTTCTGTGGCCATTTTAAGCGGTTTCATCATCTTTCCTGCTGTCTTCTCTGTTCCCGGAGTAGAGGCCAATGCCGGTCCTGGCCTGGTGTTCCAGACCCTGCCTTATGTGTTTAATATGTCGTTTGGCAATGTTCCATTCCTGGCCTACATATTCAGCGGATTGTTTTATGTGCTGCTCTTCCTGGCGGCTTTGACAAGTGCAATATCCTTGCACGAGGCAGTAACGGCCTATGTGCATGAGAATTGGAAACTGCCCAGAAAGAAGGCTTCAACCATTGTTTCGGTGGCTTCCATGTCGCTTGGTGTTTTCTGTTGCCTGAGTTTTGGAGTACTGAGTCATTGGACAGTGTTTGGGCTTACTATCTTTGATTTGCTTGATGTGGTTTCTTCCAACATAATACTGCCCCTGGGCGGAGTGCTGCTGGCGTTGTTTGTCGGCTGGTACCTTAGCAAGGCATTGGTGCGCCGGGAGATTACCAACGACGGACAAGTGTCGCAACGCGTATTCCCCATCATCATGTTCCTGCTGCGTTGGGTTGCCCCGATTGCCATTCTTTCCATGTTTGTCAAGGGGGTTATGGAGATGATAGGTGTTTAGTATGAAGAGGCGAGGATGGTTCAAGCGCTCGCAACTATGGTTCCTTCTCATAGTTCTGAATGCTTGCTTGGTGGTATTGGGCGCAATATTCCTGTCCAAGTACAGGAATGACAAGAATGTTGGAGTGGGGGAGAGCATCACCACCCTTTCCAATACCAAATCTCCATCCGCCTCTCCCCAATACTATGCAGTTGATGTAGTCCGGCCGGATTCTTTCTTTTTTGACCCCAATGTGGCAGATAGCACCCAGTTGTTGCGTCTTGGCCTGGCACCGTTTCAGGTGCGTAGCATTTATCGCTATCGTGCCAAGGGCGGACGCTTCAGTACCAAGGACGATTTCCGCCGAGTCTATCGTCTGACCAATGAGCAATGGGAGCGCCTGTCGCCCCTAATCCGTATAGACCGTAAGTATCAGCTTGTAGATGTTCCGCAGAATGCACCACGAACCTATTCGCCGCGCAATAAAGAGGCGTCTGTCGCTGATGCAGCCGCCAAATCGTCCGACGAGATTGTGGATTCAGCTTTGCCGGAACCAATGCCCCGTCTTGCTTATCCCATAAAACTGACCGGCGATGAAACCATAGACATAAATACTGCCGATAGTGCCCAATTGTGCCGTGTGCCAGGCATAGGTCCCTATTTTTCACGTAAGATAGTTTGGTATAGGCAACGTCTTGGCGGTTATGTCTCTACGGAGCAACTGCTGCAGATAGAGGACTTCCCTGCCGATGCTATAGCCTGGATGATTGTTGCAGACACCACCGGAGTTCGTAAACTGGAGGTAAACCATCTGAGCACCAGAAAACTGATGAAGCATCCCTATATGGGCTATTATCGTGCTCAGGAGATTGCCAACTATCGTCGTGTTCATGGTCCCATCCGTGATGCAGAGGCACTAAAGACTCTGCCCCATTTCACCCACGAGGATATTCAGCGGCTGCTGCCTTACCTTTCCTTTGAGTAATCTTTCTTTTTTCAGTAGCAGAATTGCTGCATCATCAATGCCTCTTCTCCATCTGCCAAATGTCTTGCTTTGGGCAGAACGGTGAGATTTCATCCATTGTCCTGTTCGGATGCTGACTTGCCTCCATTCATGCCCTCGGGAGGACATGGGCTTGACGTCCCGAGGACCGACCCGAGAGTTCCCGGTTCTTTCGCCTCGGTCCTCCCGAGGACCATTTTTGCCTCTTTGGAAGCTCTCATGTATGTGCTCTTAGGTTTAGTTGCACTCTGCCTGTTTTATGTGGTAATAGACCCATATCCACCTTTCTATTACTACGAATAAACGTTAAAATCCTGCCGATGTCGCAAAATTCCAATATCTAAGTATTGCGATATTCGTGGGCATTCTATTACTTTGCCCTTGCAAACGCATCATTAAACCATTATCTGTATATGAAACGCAATGAGAATACACTTACCCGATTGGAGTTCGAAGTGATGAACATCCTCTGGGATCTGGACCGTCCTGCCTGTGCATGGGATGTGCTTGGAAGATGGACAGAGCCCAAACCGGCCTACACCACGGTGGCAACTTATTTGAAGGTTCTCTACGAGAAGGGCTATTTGGACTTCTCAAAAAATAAGGGCGAGGGCAAGACGCACATGTACGAACCTCTGGTATCGCGTGCCGAGTACACGCGCAGGACTATGCAGGATGTGAAGAAGAACTTCTTTGGCGGCAGCCTGAAGTCCATGTTCTGCTATTTCATACGCGAAGAGAAACTTACATCCGAGGAAATCCGCGAACTCCTGTCTTCGGTGGAGGAGGATGAGCAGCAGTAAGGTTTCTGATTACTCTGGACATTCAGCTTATTTCCCCCAAAAACTACCTGATCCATTATGTTAGAGGCAATATTTCTATATTCCATACGCTCCGCTTTTGTGCTGACACTGCTCTACGTGCCATACATGCTCATTCTCAGGAAGGAGAGTTTCTTCCGTCTAAACAGGGCGGTACTCCTGCTCATACTCCTGTTCTCCGTGGTACTCCCCGTGGTGGATGTCCACTTCTTGTCATTGGACAGCCATCCTGTGGTTCAGGCTACGAAGGACCAGATGCTGCAGGTAGGCATACCCGTGCATGGATACCACCTTTTGCCGGAACTGGATGTACAGGCACGGCATGTCCCGACTCAGATTTCCTGGTTCCGCATCGTTTCCGTGCTCTTCTCTCTTGTGGCTATGGCCATTCTCCTGTGGCGGACAGTGCAGGTTCTGCGTATGAACCACGAGGTGACATGTGGCAGCCTTTGGCATGAGGTAGAGGGCGGTGTCCACATACATTGCCGCGGAGGCGAGGTGTCGCCGTTCAGTTGGATGAACCATGTGGTAATATCGGAAAAGGACTTCCACGAGAACGGGCGTGAAATCCTCCTGCACGAAACCGGCCATATTCGCGCACTTCATTCATGGGACCTGCTTCTGCTATCTGCCGTGCAGATACTGCAATGGTGGAATCCATTGGCCTATGTGCTTGGCATGAGCCTAAGGGATGTACATGAATACGAGGCCGACGACAATGTCCTCCGACATGGTGTCTCGGCACGTGAATATCAGTTGTTGCTTATAAAAAAAGCTGTTGGCGCCAGCTCCTACACTTTTGCCAACAACTTCAATCATAACTTAACCTTAAAACGTATCATTATGATGCAAAAATCCAAATCCAATGTGTGGATGCGCAGCAAGGTGCTGTACATCATCCCTATGGCAGGCCTGGCACTCAGTGCCTTTGCCACCAGTGAACCAGCGTCCCCTTCCGGCAGCAGCATTGCCAAAGACGAGGACAAAGTTATTAAAATTTCGTCATCTGTGCAAGAAGGCCATGGGATTTCTGCTCTTCCCATGCAAACAGACGGCAAGGATGTTGTCTATCTTCTGGACGGCAAGGAGGCGTCCGGCGACGTGATTCGCAACTTGCCTACTCTGGACATCGTTTCCATGACGGTAATCAAGAATGGCGATGCATCCAAGTCTCTTGGCTATGCCGGCAAAACGGTGATTGTGATTGAAACCAAGACAAAACTGGACACCCTGAAGGTCAACATTGTGGAGAACCCTGCATGGAATGCCCAGTTCAAGGGAGGGGAGACTGCTATGATGCAATGGCTCAGTAGGAACACCCGTTATCCAAAGGTTTCCCAGTCCGCCGGTGTGCAGGCAAAGGTGAATGTGCAGTTCTATGTTTCGGAAACGGGCAGGATATTCAATGTCAGGGCTGTATCGATTGGCCGCCAGGAACCCGAAGACGGCCAGACCTTGGAGGAACTTATTGTTCAATCCTATGCCAAGGAGATGGCGGCTCAAGGCAAAACTCTTTCTGCAGAGGAGTCTCAGGCCTACAAGGCTGCGATGATGGCTTTGCTCAAGGAGGCCGAAAGGGTAGTGCGTGAAATGCCCGAATGGGAACCTGGCTATCTTGACAAGGAGAAGACAAAGCCTTGTACCGTGAAGTTTGTCCTGCCAATTATGTTCAGGTTGGGCTAATGGCATTTGTCCTGTTTGGTTAATAAAAACTCAATCCCAAGGCCATTGGTGCTTTGGGATTGAGCGTTATATATATATAATAAGGTGTATAGCCTTATTCCGTAGTCATGTGGTTCCACCCTTGAGCCTTTAGCTCGAATTCGCTTCCATCGCGGCAAATCAGGGCCTTGCCCAATTCCGGTTTTGTAATGTAGCCGATTACTTTCACGTCTTCTATGGCACTGACAATCTCATTTGCCGTCAGGGGTACGGTAAAGAGCAGTTCGTAGTCCTCGCCCCCATTCAGGGCGCAGGTGCTTACGTTCAAGTTGAACTCCTCGGCGGTTACGGCGGTCTGGTAATCCAGAGGGATTCGTTCCTCGTAGATTCGGCATCCGCACTGGCTCTGTTCGCAGATGTGCATCAGCTCGCTGCTCAGGCCGTCGGAGATGTCTATCATGGAGGTTATCTTCACGTTGGCCAGGTGCAGTTTCTCCACGATGTCCTTGCGTGCCTCGGGTTTCATCTGGCGTTCCAGAAGGTATTCCTTGCCGGCAAAGTCGGGTTGTGGAATTTGGGCTATTGCCTCCTCCACGTTGCTGCCGTTCCTCTGTGCCTGTTGTGTGGCCTCCTTTACCTGTTGGTTGTATACAGACTTCTCGCGCTCAAGGATCTGCAGTCCCATGTATGCAGCTCCCAGATTGCCAGAGACGCATATCAGGTCCGTTTCCTTGGCTCCGCTACGATAGGCAATATCTTCCTCTTTTGCATAGCCAATGGCCGTTATGCTTATTGCCAATCCCGTCATGCTGCTTGTTGTGTCGCCACCCACGATGTCCACTTTGTGATGTTCGCAAGCCATGCGCATGCCACTGTATAGCTCCTCAATGTCTTCTACCTTGAAGCGTTTGCTTATTGCCAGACTTACAGTGATTTGACTGGGCGTGCCATTCATTGCATAAATGTCGCTCAGGTTCACCATCACAGCCTTGTATCCCAGATGGCGCAAAGGCATGTATGTCAGGTCAAAGTGTACGCCTTCCATCAAAAGGTCTGTGGTTACCAGCATTCTGTCCTCTGTGCCGGTACTGATGACGGCGCAATCGTCTCCCACCCCCTTGTGCGTGGAGGTATTGCAAGGTGTTATGTCTTTGGTGAGATGCTTTATCAAGCCAAACTCACCCAATTCTGCTATTTCCAATGTTCTGTTTGTATATTTGTGGGTTTAAGAACGTGCTATCATCTCGCGCATGATGGCGGCCATGCGTGGCTGTGCCTCGGCAGCTGCTTTCTGTACGTCCTCGTGTGTAACCTTCATTACCTGTGCGTGACCGCCCAGATCGGTGATGATGCTGATGCCGAAGCAGCGTATGCCGCAATGGCGTGCCACTATTACCTCGGGTACTGTGCTCATGCCCACTGCGTCTGCTCCCCAGTGTGCAAACATGCGGTACTCGGAGGGAGTTTCGTAGGTAGGACCCTGTGTGGCTAAGTACACACCGTGGCGCACCTTTATGGTCTTTTCGTGTGCTATAGCATCGGCCATATCTATGAGGTCGGGGTCATAGGCATGTCCCATGTCGGGGAAGCGTGGGCCTTGGGGGATGTTCTCCCCACGCAGAGGATTCTCGGGCATGAAGTTTATCTGGTCTGTGATTATCATAAGGTCGCCTACGCGGAAACTGGGATTGGTGCCTCCGGCAGCGTTGCTGACGAAGAGTGTCTTGATACCCAGTTCATGCATTACGCGGATGGGGAATGTTACTTCCTTCATGTTGTAACCCTCGTAATAGTGGAAACGGCCTTCCATAGCCAGAATGTCCTTGCCACCCAACTTGCCGAATATGAGTGCACCGGCATGGCCCTCGACGGTACTGACAGGGAAATTAGGGATGTCGGCATAGGGTATGGTAAGTTCCTTTTCTATCTCTTTTGCCAGTTCTCCCAGACCGGTGCCCAGGATGATGGCGGTTTCAGGCTTTGTTGTCATCTTGGCTTTAAGCCATTCTGCTGTCTCTAAGATTCTTTTGTACATAACCTGTGATTTTATCTTTGAATGTTATTTCTTTTCCTTGCATGAAGCGTATGCCTATGGGAAGGACCCAAATGTGCTTGGCTAAATCGTCGGGGAATGGTTCTAATGACATCAAGCGTGTGGCGTCTTTCTCTGTGGTGATGATAATCTTTGGTTCGGGAAGTGCTTCAAATGCCTTCCTGATGTTGTTCATGTCGTCTGTGTTGTAGAAATGATGGTCTTTAAAGTCTATGCTCTCCACGGAAGAGAATCTCTTAAGCATGTCCATCTTCATTTGCTTGGGGCATCCTATGCCGGTGCTCAAAAGAACATTGTGATGGCGCATGTTTTCTGTAGTCTGTATCTCATGAGTATGGATATTGACCATTCTTCCATATCTGAATGTGCTGAAATACAGTTGCTGGTATGGTCTTAGTTGCAGAGACTCTGCAATGATACGATATTCCATGGGCGACATCTCTTCTGGACATTTTGTCACTATTACTATATTGGCTCGGTCCTTTCCGCGTGGAGATTCCCTCAGTCTTCCTGCAGGTAGCAATCTGTCCTTGACGATAAGTCGGTGGTAGTCGGTTAGCAGAATGTTTCTGCCAGGTGTAACGTATCTGTGCTGGAAGGCATCGTCCAGAAGGATAACCTGTACGTCCTTTGTCTTTTCGTCATTCAATAGTCTCTCTATACCGTGGCATCTGTCGGCATCAACAGCAATGTATATGTCGGAAAACTTCTGTAGCATTTGCCATGGTTCGTCGCCAATCATCTCCATGGGAGTGTCCTGTGTTGCCAGCACGTAGCCTTTACTTTGGCGCTTGTATCCCCGGCTCAGTACAGCCACTTTGTATTGAGGGGTCAATAATCGTATGAGATACTCGATGTGTGGCGTCTTGCCGGTTCCGCCTACGGTAATGTTGCCCACGGCAATTACAGGGATATCATATTTCTTGCTTTTCAAGAACCCCCACTCGAAAAAAAGGTTTCTCATTGCTGTAACCCAGCCGTATATCCAGGCAAAAGGTATAAGCCAATGGTTTGTGCGTATGAGGTCTCCTTCCATGGGATTTGTTTGGTCAATAGTGTGTTTATGTGAACAAAGATAGCGTTTTTATTTAAGAAATCAAAGGTATTTGTTTAATTTTGCCCATATGCTCCATTCTCTTGCTTGAATTTGCTATAGAATGTCGTCATAAACAGCCTTTATGCCTTATAAGTTAGTGGTTGCTGGCAAAGAGCGGAACTGTTTCTGGCTACGTTTTGTACATGATTGCTTACCTGCTTTTTTCCTGCCTGTTCGCCGTTCTCTTCATTCTTTATGAATGGATGGTTTGTTTAGAGGAATGGACGAGTGTCAATCCGTGGGAGCAAGCCCAATTATGGCAGAATCTGGTCTTATCGTGACTTCTCTATATACTATATAAATAATGTGTATCCATGATAGTGTCTGTCTTTTCTGCTTCATTCCACAGTCTTTTTCTTTATTTTCTTAAAAAATCTTTCGTGTTTCTTTGCCAGTTTGCAGAAAAGTCCTACCTTTGCACTCGCAAAACGGGAACAGCTCCTACAGACCGGCGGAGTTGGTTTTCTTGCGCAAATGAAGAAAGAGTTCTTTGAAAGATTTTCGTAGACAGAAATTGTAGTACAAGCGCCATATAGTAATATATATGGTGGAATTCAAGATTATTGAACTTGTCGATTCCCTTTAGTCAGGTTGTCCAACTATTTCAGATTACACTGA
>JAGBYI010000180.1 GCA_017628845.1 Bacteroidaceae bacterium | reverse complement strand
TAGATGTGTGGCTTGGAACAGATGCAGAACATAAACTTGATGCGATAGTATGTACTGTGGATTTAGTCAAGAGAGATTCTGAAATCAAACTCTTGATAGGATGTACACCCGCAGAGAAATCTTATATCAAATCATTCTATAGTGAGTGGCCACAGATGGGAGGAATTTTGATTGAACGCAAATAATTTCAGTTATGACAGTAATATTAGTAATAAGAATTATAGTATTAATAATAGCTCTTGTAGCTGTGGTTGTTTATCGCATTAATAGTACAGAAAAACATCTTACAAATAAAAGAAGGCCTATTAAATACGCAGAAGGTACGGCATCGGTTGATTTCTTTAATGACTTAGAATCTCCGGATATTGACAGACGAAGAGTAGGAAGTCACTTTTGGATTGCATGTCGTAGAATGTGCTTAACGCTATATAAAAACAATTGGGGCTCGGAGATTGATTATAAATTCCGAGAGGATGGCTTTATTGAAACTATTCACTCCATACCAGAAGATGAAATGCCCAAATTGATGAAGTTGTGCAACAATGCCAAAAGCGAAAAAGCAATCGTTCGTTATCTGTACGACAGATTCTCGCAAGATGGATATGCTTCATATAATAATATACTCGTATGGCTAAAGGAGAACAACATAGAGTACTCTACTTATTGGAATGTATAAGAACGTAACAGGGAGAAATGGAAATAACATTGGTTAGAGCAACTATTCAAGATGCAGAGAATTTATGGAAGATGCAGATTGTAGCCTTCCAAGACTTGTATGCAAAGTATAAAGATATAGAAACTAGTCCATCGACAGAACCTCTTGAGAAAGTAGTAATGCGATTAGAGCAACCAGATACTTACTACTATTACATCAAGGTTGAGGACTCGATTGTTGGTGCGGTTCGTGTAGTTGACACAAAGGAACCAAACAAGTATAAAAGGATTTCTCCGATATTCATTATGAAAGAATTTCGAGGCAGAGGCCGTCTCCTCCGCTCTGTCCGCAAGGGACAGATAGTCATCATCGGCGGCAGGAAGGTGGTGTATTAGAGAACACCCATCCCAGATACTTAGAACTATATTACAAGAGGTATCCCCGTTGCAGAATGACATGCGGCTGAGATACCTTTTTTTCGTTTCATACACAAAAGGGGGCATTTCATACAACGTGCTTCGGAATACTTTTTCATGTGGTTAAAGCGGCATATCTTTGCATCGTAAAAACAAGCGAAGGAGCAAAAAGATTAAGTTTAACCCTATAAAAAGTTTAAGTTATGAAAAAGTTATTTTGTGCCATCCTCACCTGTGTATGTCTCAATGCAAGTGCCGCAACCGATTTCGACAAGTGGTTCGGAATCCTGAAGCAAGACCCCGTAGGCACCACCTATGGCGTTACCTCCAAGAAGGACGGCAGTTTCGTGGTGAAGACTCCCATCAAGACCTTTGAAGTGAAGAAGACCGCCAAGAATACCTATGAGGTTCTGGGCATGACCGTTGGCGTGAAGCAGCACAACTCCTATACCTACACCTTCACCACCCCTCTGGGCACATGGAAGGTGAACACCCGCCAGGCCACGGTGACCAAGACGGAGAAGTAAACCTTACAAGAGACAGAGAGCCTATCTGTAAATATTTAGTAATTTATATCCGCCACACTTGGAAAAGTCTTTCCAGGTGTGGCGGTATTGTGATGGGGGGCAGTGCACGAAATATGGAGTAGGTTATTGGGTTATAACAGTTCTCTTTCCTGTGTCGTGTGTGGTGATGGAAATAATGGCTTTGCCTTGCTTGGGGAATAGTATTTCCAAGGAGGCGCTGGTGAGCCAGTCGACCCAGTGGAGTTCTATGTTCAGGGTATCCTTGCCTTGCCATCCGTACGAACCAGCCACGTGCCACGTGTCGGGCAGGTTGCTGAAATTGCCTTGGAAGGGAGGGTTGTAGTAGGGCAGGGCATCGAACTCGGATTCTATCCATTTGCCGTGGCCAAGGGTGATGGTATACTTGCGCCCATCGGTGTCGAGTATGTCCAATAACAGGGTGTCGTTGCATTGAGTAATGCCCAGGTTCTTCCATCGCAGGGGATTGTCGTCAAGAGTGATGAGGCTTGTAATGCTCACGTCTTTGGCTTGTGAGGGGATGGAGTCGGAACTGTATGCCTGGCCTTGGGCGAGGGGCAGAGTGTAGTCCTTGAGGGGTTTAAACTCTTTAAGGTCTTCAGGGTCTTTAGGGTCTTTAGGGAGTTTTGGGGAGGTGGGGTGGATGGGGTGAGGCAATGCTTCGGGCTGGCAGTTGTCCACGAGTATGGTCTTTATCCATTCCTGTATGGGTGCGCTTTTGCCGGTGCATTGGGTGATGCTTACTACCATGTCGCTTTCGGGAATAATGAAGATGAACTGACCGTATGCACCGTTTGCTTCCACCCAACCGGGGTATTGGGTTTGCCAGATGTGGTAACTGTAGCGCCCGTTCACGCTTTGCGGTTTCATCATTTCGTCTACCCACGAGGAGGCGAGCAATTGCTTGTCATGCCACTTACCCTTGTTGAGCAGGAACCGACCGAAGGCTGCCATTGCCTCGGGACGGATGTAAAGTCCCCATCCTCCGCAGGTGATGCCTTCGGGACTCTCTTCCCACAGGGCATCGGTAATGCCAAGGGGATGGAAGAGGCGTTCCTGAAGGAAGTCCATCAGTGTCTTTCCCGTTGCCTTCTGCACTATGGCGGAAAGTATGTAGGACATGATGCTGTCGTATGCCCAACGGGTGCCAGGCGAGGCGGTAGGTTTCTTGGAGAGGTAGGCCTTCAACCACTCTGTTTCGTGTATCCTCATCTTTGTGTCCACAGGTATACCGCTTTGCATGGTGATCAGATCGCGCACGGTGATGGCACGTATGTTCTTGGAGGCAGAGGTCGGTAGGCTGATATATTTGCCGATGGTATCACCGAGGGCGATGAGACTGTCCTGTATGCACATGCCCACGGCAACGGAAGTGAAGGTCTTGGAGACGGAATACATGGTGTGGCGGTAGTCCTTGCGCCAAGGCTGGGGATATATCTCTGCCACAACATGTCCATGCCTCATGACGATGCACGAGTGTATCTCTGTGCGAGTGTCTTGCATCAGCGTGTCCATGAACTCCTGTATGTGCGCAGAGGATATTCCCTGTGCCTCGGGAGTGGAGCGGGGCAGAAGGTCTTGCGCATGCGAGGCATTGAAAAAAGCACTGCCCACGAGCAGTGCTATGATAATAAGGACCCACCCCCAACCCCTCCCTCTATGGAGGGGAGTATAATGTACAGAGGTATAGAATGGATGAAAAAGCATAGTGGGGTGGTTATAAATCTTTTATCTCTACCGCTTCCGACTCGTTGCCGAAGTCGTCCAATTGGGTGATGGCAAGGTGCTTGTTGAAGAGGCGTGCCATGAGTGCATTATACTGAGGCTTGCCCCAGAAGATGCGCACGATATTCTCGGGGTTGCTGGTATCCACGGGATAGGTGTCCGAGGCGTAGAGCACATAGCGTGCTGTACGTTTTGCCGAGGTCTTGTATTCCTTGGAATTCTTCAGGGGAGGCAAGAGGGCAGGGGAGGTGTAGTAGTGGTTGCGCACCCATGTCTCCAGGCCCTTCACGTTGTCCAGAAGGAACTGTGCACGGAAATATGCTGCACCGCCCATGTTCATCTGGCGGATGAACTGGAGTTCGCGTGTAACCTCGTGCAGATGCCAGTCCTTCTCCCTGGGGTCAAGGAAGTAGATGCCCAGTCCTGGTGCCACCACCTTGCCATGGCTCTGCTCCTGCCAGTCGGCGGCGAAGGGGAAGAAGTTGTCGCCCTTGAAGTACATCATGGGTGAAATCATGTCCATGATTCCCTCCTTCATCCAAAGGACAGCATCCTGGAAGACGGCATTATAGGCATTCCAGCCCTTGGCGGAGTAGCGTGAAACATCGCGGTACTTGCCCACGGGGCTGGAGGAAACACGAACCCAGGGTTTCTCCTCCTTGATGGCATTGTAGAGTTGGCGCACGATGCGTGTGATATTGTCACGACGCCAATCCTGCTTGGTCTTCTCCGTCTTCTCGGGATAGCGGATATAGTCGAAATGGATGCCGTCAATGTCGTATCGGCTTACTATCTCTCGGCAGAGGCGCTCGAGATAGTCGGCTGTGCCCTGCATGGAAGGGTCCATGTAGTAGGAACCGTTCTTTCTGTAGAGCAGTTTGGGGTGAGTGTAGTATAGCGACTTCTTGCCCAAGGCCTTGGCATCGGGAATCTTGAAGGCAGGAATCGTTACCAGCCATGCATGGCACTCCATGCCACGTTTGTGGCACTCGTCTATGGCAAATGCCAAGGGGTCGTACCCCGGATGCTTGTCGTAGCGGCCGGTCAGCGCACCGTCCCAAGGCTCTATGGCAGAGGGATAGATGACAGCCCCACGTGTGCGCGTCTGAAGATATATGGTGTTGATGCCATCCTCCTGCAAGCGGTCCAGAATGTTGCAAAGCTCCTGTTGCTGTTTCTTCCTGCTCTCTTCGGAAACAGCCCTTGTCTTGGGCCAGTCAAGTCCCATTATGGTGGTAAGCCACACGGCACGCACCTCGTGTTTGGGCATGGCTGATATTGCCATGCTCCATAATAATATAAATAATGTAAAAAACTTTTTCATGTTGGCAAAGGTATAAAAAAATGTTGTATATTTGTTCCTAGAAACAAAATAAGTGTTTCTATGTGTAGATTAAAATTAAACAAAGAAAATATTATATTGCTATGAAGAAATTTTTTGTTCTATTGATTGCTGTTGTTATCAGCATGGGTGCTAAGGCACAGTTTGAAAAGGGTACAACTTATGCAGGTGCAAGTTTGACCGGTTTAGGAATAGGTTATGAGAAGGGGTCGTTTGCATTTGGCCTTTCTGGCGAAGCCGGTTACTTTATTGCCGATGGCTGGATGTTGTCTGGTGCTTTGGGATATAAGTATAGAAGTGCTGGTGGTGGCGTAAGCTTTGATGACAATGGTGGTGGAAATTATGATGGTTCTGGTGATGATGGGTGGGGAAGCCGCAATTATGGCTATAGCCTGGTTGATGGCGGTTCTTCTCATTCCCTGTTGTTGAAGGCTGCCTTTAGATATTCTTTTGTCAACAATGGATTGAATTTGGGTTGTGGTTTGCAATTTGAGCACGTAGGCACACACCAGAACTATATACAGTTGTGTCCCCAGTTTGGCTACACTTTCTATTTGAATAATAAAGTTAGTTTGGAACCTGCCATTTATGCAGATTTGTGCATGAATGACTTTAAGAACGGTACAAGTGTTGGATTGAAGATAGGTGTAGGTTTGTATAATCTATTTGGCAAGAAATAAATTATTTGATTCATACATAAAAATCCCGCTTCAGTGCACTGGAGCGGGATTTTTTATGTATGATGTTCTGATTATATTAATGTCATGCCCAGTTCCTTGCACTTCTGGCGCATGTCCTCGGGCCAGATGCTAGATTGTGTCTCGCCCACGTGGCCCTTTTGCAGAAGTATCATGCACAGGCGGCTTTGTCCGATACCGCCACCGATGCTGAGGGGGAGGGAACCTTCCAGAAGACGGCGGTGGAAGTAGAGTTCCTTGCGGTCGGTCTTGCCCTGAAGTTCCAGCTGGTGCATGAGCGCTTCCTTGTCCACACGGATACCCATGGATGACAACTCTATGCTTCTGCCCAGGATGGGGTACCAGATGAGCAGGTCGCCGTTCAGTCCCATGAAACCGTCGCCGTTGGGAGTGCTCCAGTCGTCATAGTCGGGAGCGCGGTTGTCGTGAGGCTCGCCATTGGAGAGTTTGCCGCCGATACCGATGATAAATACCGCGCCATACTTCTGGCAGATGAGGTCCTCACGTTCCTTGGCGGTTTTGTCGGGGAACATCTGCATGAGTTCCTCGCTATGTATGAAGTGTATCTCCTCGGGCAGGTAGGGGCGCAACTGGGGGTAGGTCTCGCAGATGTAGAACTCGGCACGCAGGATGGTGTTGTAGATGCGGCGCACGATATCCTTCAGGAAGTCGATGTTGCGCTGCTCTGCCGTCATGGTGCGCTCCCAGTCCCACTGGTCAACGTATAGCGAGTGCAGGTTGTCCAGTTCCTCGTCGGCACGTATGGCATTCATGTCGGTGATGATGCCGTAGCCGGGCTCCACCTCGTATTCCGCCAGGGTTACGCGCTTCCACTTGGCTAGAGAGTGCACCACCTCTGCCATGGATTCGTTCATGTCCTTTATGGGGAAGGAGACGGGACGCTCAATGCCGTTCAGATCGTCGTTCAGGCCAAGGCCACGGAGCACGAACAGGGGTGCTGTTACTCGGCGCAGGCGCAACTCCGTGGAGAAACTGCGCAGGAAGAAGTCCTTTATCTGCTTGATGGCCAACTCTGTCTGCTTGAGGTCGAGTGCCGCTTTATAGTCTCTCGGTATTATTAGATTGCTCATATCTATTGTGTCTATTTGACGGCAAAGTTACGAAAATAAATCAATAATGCACTACAAACGGAATAAAATAAATGCAAAGGAACTGCTAATGATGCAAAAGTGAAGCAATGTGTTAAATGTTAAAACCGAAAGCGGATATGTTAATGACGGGAAGTCTTCTGTTAAATAGTTAGGTGCTTGGTGGTACCTTTGTTCGGTTTTCCTTTAATATATTTGGTAAATCGCCCGCATAGTCGTACCTTTGCACCGCTTAACTAAGTAAACATTAAGAGAATGAAGACAATTAAGTACATGGTATTAGGTGCTGCCGCCACTATGGTATTGGGCAGTTGTGTAAGTAAGAAGGAACTTGTTGCTGCCCAGCAGCAGTTGCAGGAATGTCAGGATAAGGGCAAGTCTCTGGGTCAGAAGTACTATGAGGCTCAGCTCCAGTTGACTGAGTACAAGACAAAGAACGAGAACCTCCAGGCACAGATTGAAGACAAGAACGCTCAGTTGAAGGAGAAGAACGAGGCAATGCAGATTATGCAGAAGACCCTTGACCAGAGTATCTATCAGGGTGGCGCAAACATCAGCAAGCTGGTGGACGAGATCAATGCAAGCAACAAGTATATCCAGCAGCTGGTTGAGGCTAAGAGCAAGAGCGACTCTCTGAACGTGGCCCTGACCAACAACCTGACCCGCAGCCTTTCCCGCGAGGAGCTGAAGGACGTGGACATTCAGGTGCTGAAGGGTGTTGTGTACATCTCTCTGAACGACAATATGCTTTATAAGAGCGGTTCTTACGAAATCAGCGCAAAGGCTGGTGAGACTCTGAGCAAGATTGCAAAGATTATCACCGACTATGATGATTACGAGGTGCTGGTAGAGGGTAACACCGACAATGTGCCCATCAGCCGCACTAACATCCGCAACAACTGGGACCTCTCTGCCCTGCGTGCAAGTAGCGTTGTTCAGGAGTTGCAGAACAAGTATGGCGTTAACCCCAGCCGTTTGAGTGCCGCAGGTCGTGGCGAGTACAACACCGTTGCCGAAAACGACACTCCCGAGGGTCGTGCAAAGAACCGTCGCACACAGATTATCATCACTCCCAAGCTTGACCAGTTCCTGGAGTTGATAGACAAGGCTCCTGCTACTGAGGAAGAGGCAGTACCTGCCCAGAGTGCAGAATAAACCAGCATCCGAAACGGATTCTATAAAAGGAATAAATCGGCTACTATGAAGAAGCAACTCATATCCTTGCTGATGTTCTCCTTGGTGTTGTGTGCTTGTAACAAGAAGACGCAAAGCACAGAGAGCGCCGCTACGAGCGAGAAGCCCAAGACCGAGGCAGAGAACATCCTGCACCGTCTGCCCACATTGCATGTGGAGGATACCGTAAAGTCGGGAAGTAACATATATGCCTTGATGATAAACCGCGAGGCATGTGACTCTCTTGGAATCGTTACAGACGAGATGGGATACCGCTTTGCCGATAATCTGCTGAAGATATCGGTCAAGAAGAACGGCTCTGTCCTGTTTGCCCGTACGTTCAAGAAGAAGGATTTCATGCATCTGTTGGATGCCGAGTTTGCCAAGCATAGCATCTTGGATGGATGCCGATTCTTGCAGGTACATGAGGGTATGGTTTCCTTCTCTCTGGCCGTGAGTTATCCAGATAGCGACATGTCCCGTCCCTTCAAACTGAATATCGGTCCTGACGGCAGCTATATGATCGTCAAGAACGACGATATGGAGGAGGAATACGAAACGGAGGGTAATGACGGAGTTTGAGACATAACATATATAATTATAGCAAATTGGCGCATGCAGGAAAGTATCCTTGCATGCGCCAATTTCCTTTTATAGTTCCTTTATCGTCCGTTGCAATGTGTCAAGGAAGTGTGCGGCATGTGCACCGTCCATCTGCGTGTGGTGGAACTGGAACGAAAGGGTAAGGGTGGTTTTCAACCACGAGCGCTTGTACTTGCCCCAAATGATGAAGGGGTTGTTGAAGATGCCGCTATACATGCCCACGGCGCCGTCTATCTCGTAATGTGCAAGGGCAGAGGTGCCTATGACCATGCTTTCTTGCGAGAGGTCGTGGTCAATGCAACTTTCTGCCACCTGTCTTGTAAGACGTAGATAGTCATCGTTGAACTTCTGCAAATCCTTGTTGAAGGGTATGTCGCATGAACTAACCTCTCCGGCACTGTTGGCAACGATGGTGTTTACGGCAATCGTGTCGTATTGCATCAGTTTGCCGTCCACGGGTAGAAGGTAGAACTCCTTGATTGCGCTTGCCGCCCGCCCTATGCAATAGCACATGAGCATATTGAACTTCATGTCCTTCCTGCGGCTGATTTTCAAGAGATGCGAAACATCAAGTGTCTTGAAGAATGTTACCATAGGCATGGGAGCCTTCATCCACATGTCAAAGGCGTATGCACGGGTCGTTTCTTTTGGATTTACTTCTTTCATAAAGGTATGCTTTTTACATTGACTCTTTCTCAGTCTTTGTTTTCAAGACCTGATTGTTCGTGAACCTCACCGAAACTTATCGGATGAGTCCCGGCAAGGCTTTCAGCAGGGCGGCATGGTTGGGGAAGACGATGTCTGCTCCTGCATTGTACAACACCTCATCGGCCAAAGGACCGGTGTTTACGGCAATGGTATAGATGCCTGCTCCCTTGGCAGATTGTACGCCTAAGGGGGCGTTTTCTACCACCATGGCTTGCCCGGCGGTGAGGCCTGCCTTTTCCAATCCCATCAGATAGGGTTCGGGATGAGGCTTGCCGTGCTTCACATCAAAGGCCGTAACCATAAGGTCGGCACTGAATATGCCGGGGAAGTTCTTTTCCAGGCGTTCCAGGAGGCTTTTCTGTCCGCTACCCGTTACGATTACGCGCTGAAGCCCCATCTGCTTTACGGCTTTCAGTACCTCCCATGCACCGTTCACAGGTTCTACATGTGGCAGGGTGTTGAAGATGTCGCTCTTTACCTTATATATATATTCCTTCTCCTCGTCGGTGGCGTTGCGTCCCCATTGCACCTGTGCAAAGAGGTCGATGGTGCCCCCGCCGGTGCGTCCCTCGTTCATGTACACATCCTCGTGTGTCATCGTCAGGTTGTTCTCCTTCATGGCACGCACCCACGCCTCGGCATGGTTCTTCATGCTATCGAAGAGAACACCGTCCATGTCGAAGAGGATGGCACGAATGTCTTTCTTAGTCATATGTTTAATCATCAAATAAAGGCACAGGTGTCTGTGCCTTTATTGTTGGTGGGTATATCGCCAGTTTCCTTGTTCCTCGGCATTTGCCGTGGTAGAGGAAGGGCTTAATAATCATGTATTACAGACGAGCCTTGATAGCCTCTGTCTCTGCCTCGTAACCGGGCTTGCCAAGGAGAGCGAACATGTTCTTCTTGTAAGCCTCTACACCGGGCTGGTCGAAGGGGTTAACCTCGAGCAGAAGACCGCTGATACCGCAACCGCGCTCGAACATGTAGATGAGCTGGCCGATGTGGTACTCGTCGAGCTTGGTGATGCTCAGCTTGATGTTGGGAACGCCACCGTCGACATGAGCCAACTTGGTGCCGAGTTCTGCCATCTTATTCACCTCGTCGATGCGACGGCCGGCCAAGAAGTTGAGGCCATCGAGGTTCTCCTCGTCAGAGGGAACTTCCAGGCAGGTGTTGGGCTGCTCTACGCTTACTACGGTCTCGAAGATAGTGCGCTCGCCGTCCTGGATCCACTGGCCCATAGAGTGCAGGTCGGTGGTGAGGTCTACGCTTGCGGGGAAGATGCCCTTGCCGTCCTTGCCCTCGCTCTCGCCATAGAGCTGCTTCCACCATTCGCCCAGGTTGTGCAGCTTGGGCTGGTAGTTGGCAAGGATTTCAATCTTCTTGCCCTGCTGATACAGAGCATTGCGGATAGCGGCATATACGGCGGCAGGGTTCTCCATGAAGGGAACCTCGGGAGCGGTCTGTGCCTCCATGTCCTGAGCACCCTTTACTAAAGCAGCAATGTCGAAACCTGCTACGGCAATGGGCAGAAGGCCAACGGGAGTGAGCACGCTGAAGCGGCCGCCTACGTTGTCGGGGATGATGAATGACTTGTAACCCTCCTTGTCGGCGGTAACACGTGCTGCACCGCGCTTGGCATCGGTGATGGCCATGATTACCTTTGAAGCTTCCTCCTTGCCACGCTGCTGCTCGCAGAGAGTCTTCAGCAGACGGAAGGTGAGGGCGGTTTCGGTGGTAGTACCGCTCTTGGAGATGTTGATGACACCGAAGCGAACGGTCTTCAGGTATGCGATAAGTTCAGAGAGGTAGTCCTCGCCGATGTTGTTGCCTGCGAACAGGATGCGGGGATACTTGCTCTCCTGCAACCAGCCGAAGGTGTTGCTCAGAGCGTCGATTACCATGCGTGCACCGAGATATGAACCGCCGATACCTGCAACAACCACGGCGTCGCACTCCTGCTGGAGGGTCTTGGCTGCATCGTTGATTTCGGCGATGAACTCGGGGGTGATGCTGCTGGGCAGGTGCATCCAGCCCAGGAAGTCGTTACCCTTGCATGTTCCCTCCTCCAGAGCCTTCTGAGCGGCTGCTACGGGAGCCTCGAACTTTGCAATAGCGTCAGCACTCAGGAACTGTGTTGCCTTTGAAATATCAAGTGTTACCATTTGTTTGTGTATGTTTTGTTTGTTATTTGTCTTTTAATTGTTGCTTTGAAGCAATGAGAGGTGTTTTTTTATGCCTCGTGAAGCGATGGCCTTTGTCTCGTGAAGCGATGACTCTCGTCTCGTGAGGCGATGGCCTTTGTCTCGTGAGGCATTAACCCTGAAAATACATTGTCATGCCTTCATGAATATATTTTCGGGCGTGTGAAAATACGACGCGTAGGCTTGTATTATCTGAACGCCTCGGACAGGAGCTTAATCTCGATGTTGGGGCTTATACGCTCGTACAGGATGTTGTAGACGGAATCCAGTATGGGCATGTTCACGTGCAGGTGCTTGTTGATGTCTTTCATGCACTTGGTGCCGAAGTAGCCCTCGGCTATCATCTCCATTTCCAACTGAGCACTTTTCACGGAGTATCCCTTGCCTATCATGGTGCCGAAGACACGGTTGCGCGAGAAGTTGGAATAGCCCGTTACCAGCAGGTCGCCGCAATACACACTGTCTGTGATGCTTCTGTCCAGTGGGAATACGGCGGTGAGCAGGCGTTGCATCTCCTGCAGGGCATTGGATATGAGAACGGCCTGGAAGTTGTCGCCGTATTTGAGGCCGTGACAGATGCCCGAGGCAATACTGTACACGTTCTTCAGCACACTGGCATATTCTATGCCCACCACGTCCTGCGACACCTTGGTCTTCACATAGTGACTTTCCATGCACTTGGCAAAGGCCTGTGCCTTCTCCAGGTCGGTGCAACCGATGGTCAGATACGTGAGCCTGTTCAGTGCCACCTCCTCGGCATGGCTGGGTCCGCCTATGACGGCCAGGTTCTCGTCGGGTACGTTGTACACCTGGTGGAAGTATTCCGAACAGATAAGGTTCTCTTCGGGTACGATACCCTTGATAGCCGTTACCAGGAACTTGTCGCTCAGGCGCACCTTCAGTTTCTTCAGGTGTCCCTTCAGGTAGGGAGAAGGTGTAACGAACACCAGTGTCTGGCAATTGCGCACCACCTCGTTGATGTCCGATGAGAAGGTGATGCGGTTCACGTCGAAGTGTACGCTGGTCAGGTATGCCGGATTGTGTCCCAGACGCTTGAAGTCCTCTATGCGGTCGTCGCGACGGAGGTACCACCATATCCTTTCGTTCCTTTCCAGCAATATCTTGGCTATGGCCGTGGCCCAGCTGCCACCTCCCATTACTGCTATTGTACCTATCATACTCATTCTGGCGTTTAATCTTTTGGGGACCTTGGAGGCCTTGGAGTCTTTAGAGTCTTTGAGGTCCTTAGGGTCCTTAAGGACTTTAAGGTCTTTAAGGTCTTTAAGGTCTTTAAGGTCTTGGGAGACCCTAAGGGGTGTTTGCTTTTGTTTTGGGCTTATGCCTCCTCGGCCTCCTGCTTGGGTGCAGATGCCGGGGCGCTCTTCTCGGGCTTCATCTGGGGGAAGAAGAGTACTTCCTGGATGAAGGGCTTGCCCGTCATGAGCATAACCAGACGGTCGATGCCTATGCCAATACCGCTGGTGGGAGGCATACCATATTGCAGGGCACGGAGGAAGTCCTGGTCGATGATCATCGCCTCATCGTCGCCCTTGTCGGCCAAGCGCATCTGCTCGCGGAAACGCTCTTCCTGGTCGATGGGGTCGTTCAGCTCGGAGTATGCATTTGCCAACTCCTTGCCGTTCACCATCAACTCGAAGCGCTCGGTCAGGCCGGGCTTGGTGCGGTGCTTCTTGGTAAGGGGAGACATCTCTATGGGATAGTCGGTGATAAAGGTAGGCTGGATGAAAGTGCCCTCGCAGGTCTCGCCGAAGATTTCGTCAATCAGCTTGCCCTTGCCCATGGTGGAGTCAACCTCCACACCGCACTTCTTTGCCACTTCGCGCATCTCGTCCTCGCTCATGCCCTCCAGGTCGTAACCGGTCTTTTCCTTGATGGCCTCCAGGATGGGCAAACGGCGGAAGGGAGCCTTGAAGGAGATAACCTTGCCGTCAATCTCTGTCTCGGGCTTGCCGTTCACGGCTATGCAGATACGCTCGAGCACCCTCTCGGTGAAGGACATCATCCAGTTGTAGTCCTTGTACTGAACATAAAGTTCCATGCAGGTGAACTCGGGGTTGTGGTTCTTGTCCATGCCCTCGTTGCGGAAGTTCTTGCCAATCTCGTAGACACCCTCGAAACCACCCACGATGAGGCGCTTCAGGTACAGCTCGGTGGCAATACGGCAATAGAGGTCGATGTCCAGGCTGTTGTGGTGTGTGATGAATGGGCGTGCACTTGCACCGCCGGCAATGCTCTGCAGGATGGGAGTCTCCACCTCGGTGTAGCCTGCCTCGTCCAGGCACTGGCGCAGAGTGCTGATTACCTTGGTACGCTTCAGGAAAGTCTCCTTCACGCCCTCGTTTACGATAAGGTCAACGTAGCGCTGGCGGAAACGGAGTTCGGGATCGGAGAAAGCGTCAAATACATTACCCTCAGAGTCGGTCTTCACTACGGGCAGGGGGCGCAGGCTCTTTGCCAATACGGTCAGTTCCATACAGTGGATACTGATTTCACCGGTCTTGGTGCGGAACACATAACCCTTCACACCGATAAAGTCGCCAAGGTCCAGCAACTTCTTGAACACGGTGTTGTACATTGTTGTGTCCTCAGCATTGGGGCAAAGGGCATCACGGGTTACATAAACCTGAATGCGGCCCTTGCTGTCCATCAGTTCCACGAAACTTGCCTTGCCCATAATGCGGCGGCTCATCATACGACCGGCAACGCATACCATGCGGCTGTTCTCGGGTGTGGCAGGTGTGGGAACTTCCTCGCCCTGCTCGTTGGTCATTGTGGGCAGGTCAACGAACTCTGCCTTGATATCTGTAGAGAAAGCATCGGTGGGATACTCGGCAGCAGGATATGGGTCGATGCCCAAGTCACGCATCTGCTGAAGATTGCCACGACGAACTATCTCCTGTTCACTTAATTCTTGTACGCTCATATTGCTTTGTTAATATTATAGTTTCGCGTGCAAAGGTACGAATAAGCGAGCGAAATACAAAATTAAGATAGTTTTAATTTGGCATTTACGCGCGAAAGTGCCTTGAGGAAACCATATATATAATGTCAATGAAGTAAAAAAAGACGTAAACGGACGCTAATAATCGTTAAATAGTATTACCTTTGTGTCTGCAATGTAACAAAAACAAATAGACAACGATGAAAGCAAGACACATGGTATTGGCCCTGTTGGCCACCGCGTTTTCACTCACCTCAAAAGGCCAGTTGGCCATGAACGAGGAGTATCAGGACGGTTACGACCACTCCCTGCAGAACTACATTACCGAGAAGATTTCACAACTCAAGGACAAGCAGGAGGAGAAAGTTAAGCAGGGCAAGAAGAAATGGAAGATTGCCGACTATGTTACCGTGCCCAAGTTTGGAGGTTATATCGTTTCTACCTATAAATATAGTAGTGAGGAGGGCAAGAACGGAGGCGACGGTTTCGGCCTTCGCTATCTGCGTCTGTATCTGGACGGTACGGTGCTAAAAGATTTCAAGTACCGTGTGCAGATGAACGTTTCCGGAGAACCCGGCACAACAAGCAGTGCCCGTGTGATAGACGCTTTCGTGTCATGGCAGAAGTGGGCGCCTCTGGGCATAAAGATGGGTGAGTTCAAGCGCTGCTTCACATTCGAGAACCCCATGAATCCATGGGATATTGCAATGGGCGACTATACCCAACTTACAAAGAACTTTGCCGGCATGAGCGGAGATTTCTACAAGGGTGGCACAAATAGCGGTGGCCGCGACCTTGGCATACAGGTCTATGGCGATGCCTTCAAGGTGGGCAAGACCCAGCACTATCTTCTGCATTATCAGGCAGGTGTCTACAATGGTCAGGGCATTAACACTTCAGACAAGGATGCAGAAAAGGACTACATTGCCACCGTTCAGTTCCAGCCCATCAAGGGTCTGTATCTTGGCGTCTTCGGATGGAGCGGTTCGTTCTTTGATGGAAGCCAGAGCAACTACTTCAAGCGTTGGGCGGCAGGTGTCAGCTACGAAGGCCTCTTCTCTGCCCGTGCCGAGTATGCCCGCAACATTTACGCTCAGGATTATGGTGTAAAGAATGTAGGTCAGAAATCCGATGCATGGTACGTCCGCGTAGGCATTCCCACATGGCGCTGGCTTCGCGTGAACCTCGGTTACGATGCCTACCGCAAGGACATGTCCACCTGGACATCCCTCAACTCCATCTACTCTCTCGCTCTTCAGGCACGTCCTCACAAGAACCTCCAGTTCCAGCTCCAGTGGAACTATTGCCACAACAATTCCAATGCCTCCAATGTAGACAAGGACTACCACCAACTTTGGGCACAGGCATACATCAGATTCTAAAGTGCATACATTAAATGTCAATCATTATGATAGAACCTATTTATCTTATAATGGTAGGTGTTGTTGTTTGTGTGCTGCTCAGTATTGCCTTGCTTAGTCGTTACTGCCGATGCCCGGCAGGTAAGATATTGGTGGTATGTGGAGCAACAACACCAGACGGCATCCGGTGCCTAAATAGGGGTGGTGTTTTTATATGGCCTTTCATCCAGGAATACTCGTATCTGTCATTGACTCCCGTCATCCTTGGTGCAGAACTCAGGGAAGCCATGTCGGGCGACGGCATGCATGTGGATGCTTCCGCAAGAATGTCCGTGGTCATCAGTACAGAGCCCGAACTGATGCCAAATGCCGCCAAGCATCTGTTGAATGCATCAGAGGAGCGTATCCAATCATTGGCACATGACATTCTCCTTGCCCAGTTGCGGAGACTTCTTGCCACAACAAGCATGGATGGTTTCAGCGCTTTCAGAAACAAGTTCTTGGACACGCTTCAAGAGAACGTTGAGGCAGAGTTAAACAAGTTAGGCCTGCACATCGTCAGCATTGACTTGACGCAGGTTAGAACCAAGCGCTAAGGCTCTTTTGGCGGAAGAATAGAAAACGCCTGCATCAACATCACGATGTGAGCCTATACAAAATGGAGAGAACCGATGCCTGTGCTGGTTCTCTCCATAGGTTTGTTCTCTATATATTATTATATAAAAGGTGTGGTCGTGTTGGGTTATGAAGATTTACTGCCACACGTCTTCCATGGACTTGCGTACCTTGGGGGCTTGCTCGTCGGCAGGGTAACCGATGGGGATGAGGGCCACGGGTTCCAGACCTTCGGGCATGGGAACGATGTCGTGGAACTGGTTGATGTCGAAGTTGCACACCCAGCAGGTGCCAAGGCCTTGCTCGGTGGCTGCCAGGCAGAGGTGCTCGATGGCAATGGCCAGGTCGATGTCGGCATGGGGCTTGTTGTCATAGCGGCGTGTCCAGCACTCATCCTCTGCCTTCATGCAGAGGATGATGGCAGGAACGTCGTTTATCCAGTCGCGGTGGTAGGTTTCCTTGACACGGGCAAAGAGTTCGGGCTGGCTGTTGTCAACGAAGATGAAGCGCCATGGCTGGCGGTTTACGGCAGAGGGTGCAAGGCGCACACACTCGCGGATGTAGTCCAACTTTTCCGCCTCGATGGGACGGTCTTGATACTTGCGGCAACTGTAGCGTGCCTCGCAAAGGTCTTTGAAGTTCATAGTTTTATATTGTTATTGGTTTGTAGTTTCGGGACCCCCTCATTTAACGTTTAGCGTTTAACGAGGAGCGGATGAGCGATTAGCGGTGAGGGGTGAGAGGGTGATTGTCGGAGTAATCTGAGTAGTCGGAGTAATCCGAATAATCGGAATAATCCGACATAGTTTCCCGTATTTCGTTTTAATCCCGCTTCGCGGTCTTTACCTTCTTGTTGCTCGACTCGTAGTTTTCCGTTTTCAGCTTTATTATTCACCTTTGGTTCATCAAGCTAAAGCAGTCGCCTTCGCTCATCAAGCTAACGCAAGTCCGTTTTCCGTTTCCCGTTTATTAGTTACTCCCATAGGTTGTCAATGTAATGCTTCAGGCGTTTGTAGAAGGGATGCCGGCACAGGGTTGGGGAGTGGCCGATGATGATGAGTTTCATGCGTGCTCGGGTGATTGCCACATTCATGCGGCGGAGGTCGGCGAGGAAGCCCACTTGTCCTTGCTCGTTATGTCGCACCATGGAGATGAGTATGATGTCGCGCTCCTGTCCCTGGAACCCGTCCACAGTGTTGATGGAGATGAGGTGGCGCAAGGGTTTCCAGTAAGAGTCCTTGCGTAGCATGTGGCGCAGCAGATGCACCTGTCCCTTGTAGGGGGAGATGATGCCGATGTCCAGGCGTTCGTATAGGATGCGGTCCTTGCCTATGCGCTCTATGTAGTCGTGCAGGGTTTGCAGGGCAAGTTCTGCTTCGACAGGGTTTATGCGGCTGAGACCGTCGGAGGCAAGGGTTTCACCAGAGGAGAACGGAAAGGTGAAATCGGAAAGGTGAAAACTATTGGACTTTGGTGTTAAATCTTCGTTTTCCGTTTTCCGTTTTCCGTT
>JAGBYI010000031.1 GCA_017628845.1 Bacteroidaceae bacterium | reverse complement strand
GATGTCATCCTCGTCAAAGGTCTCCATCACACCAACGATGGTCAGCGGTTCCTCCTGCCCCAACAGGGTTATGGTCTTGCCTATGGCGTCCCCGTCGGGAAAGGCCCTTTTGGCAAACTCCTCGCTTACGATGATGTCCGTGGGCGATGCCAGCACCTTCTTGCGGTCGCATCCGCGCAGTTCATAGTCGAAATACTGAAAGAAAGTGGTGTCCAGGGCCATTGCATTGGTGGAGAAACCGTTCTCTCCTACCTTCACGTCCCACGGACGTATGCCTCCCACACGTGTGTAGCCCTTTATCTGCGGTATCTTGGGGCATATTTCGGGACCAGTGCCCACCGTCAGGCCTGCCAAACTGTGCGAGCCCATCACATAGAGCTTGTCCGCCATGGCTTGCGTCTTTCCCACCATATACTCTTTACGTGCATGCGAGGCAAGCAGGATGACAAAGCCCAGAGCCACGGCACGGCCGAAGACCTGTATGGCGGTGTATAGTTTGTTGCGCTTTAGAAAAACGAAATATGATTTCATGTTGTAATTTATTATTGTCGGTTATAGGTGGTTTTGCTTTTGCTCGGTAGTTTTCCGTTTTTTTATCTCCCCCCTCTCCGTCGCTTTGCTCACCTCTGGCCCTAGCGTCGCACTGGGGTCCGCTTTCACCTTTTCCCTCCCCTCACTCCGTCTTAATACTATTTATAGGATTGCTATGAGCAACGGAATAGGAGTGCCAAATAATTGACAGCATGGAGATAGTTATTGCCAGTACCATTGTAAGTATCAGTAGCCACCACGGAAAGTCTATCCTTTTGTAGAAACCTTCCAGATAATCGTTCATCTGCCACATCGCTATAGGCATGGCCAAAAGCGATCCTATTAAAGCCAGACGCAAGAAGTGGCGAGACAATTCCCATGTAGCACCCATCACCGAGGCACCCATCACCTTGCGCAGGGCTATCTGCTTACTCTTCTGCTCGGAATAACTGATAGAGAAGGCATACAATCCCAATGCTGAAATCAACACAGCCAGACACATGAAGCATTGTATCAGGAGCATAGTGTTGCGCTGCTTCTTCATAGGCAGTTTCAGGAGTTCCTCTATTGTATATACCTTGGTAATATCATCCTTGCCATAGACTTCCATCGACAGAGTCTCGCACACATTCTTTATCTCCTTCAATGTATTTTCAAAGTCCTTGATGCCTTCGTCCGTGAGTTCAACAACGATGTTGGGTCTTACAAATGGACTACTACCATCAAAATTTAATATTGAAATGACATTATGCGCATTGAATGCCGTGGACTCGCTTATGGGATTACATGCAACAAAGTTATTCACAACACCACACAGTTCAAATTGCCAATCGCGTGTGTAAAATTGATTCCCTTCATATTTCTTGCCAAAGTAAGGACGCCTTGGCGATATGCCATAGAAATCTCTGCACTCCTCAGTAATCAAGCACTTACCAATCTCTATTGGTCCATATTGCTCTACTATTTCTATGCCCAAAATCCTCAAGGAAGCAGTATCCATACTGCATACGTTAACCCAGGAATCCTTTGTATCTGCCAACACATTGTCTCCACTCTCGTCCTTGATGTTTTGAAGACTACTATGCATAGGAAGACTGGAGATCCAACCGAGAGTTTTGACCTGAGGCATTGCCTTTATTCGTTCGTAAAGCGGAAGATTATAATTTGGTGTGTTGTTTTGGAAACCAGTGCGAAGAAAGACAATATTGTCGGTATTATATCCTAAAGGCATGGTGGTGAGATAGTGCATCTGCAATGTCATAGTGAGGCCTACGGCTATGAGTACGGTGCTGATAAGGTTCTGCAAAACTATGAGGATGTTGCTAAGACGCCTCTTGCTATAAAAGCGGAAACTGCCTTTTATCACATTAATGGGACTAAAGTGGGAAACCATTGCAGCCGGTACTATACCCGAAACCAATGCCACTACCACGAGCAATGCCATAGCAGAGGAAAGCGAGATACCATCAAGCGGAAAGTATATCTGAGTATCCAGCACCCGTTCGAACCATGGACGAATCAAGACAGCCAACATGCTTCCCAAAGCAAAGCAAATGGTCGTAAATAGAAACGATTCGCACAGACTTCTCAATACAACAGTCAGCACCTGTTCGCCAATCAATCGTCTGGTAGCAATCTCCTTAGCTCGCTTGCTTATGAGCGCTACGGTGAGGTTTATATAATTGAACACGGCAGAAACCAACAATACCAACGCCACCACCAATAGTAAGATAGCACTTGTCCTGTTGCCCTGACGCAAGGCACTAACAGGTTCGAATTCCGACCAATACACTTCATCCAATCGGGTTAACTTCGAACCATAAAAGGGTTTCTCGTCGGTGGCATATGTTCCCCAGAAATCATATTGCTTAAGGTACATGTTCAAGAGCGATGCCTCGGTTTCCTCCTTTGTTGCTCCGTCGGCAAGAGTAACAAAGTTAAGGACTCCACCAAACGTACGTTCCGTATTCGCATAGGACACACCCTCTTGTTGCTTCATAGATATGAGAAAATCTACTGGCTTAAAAATATCGTCCTCATTAAAGTCCTCAACAACACCCACTATGGTGTAAGTCTGAAACTGTCCTTGCTTGATTTTCTTGCCAATAGGGTCTTCATTTGGATAATGTCTCCTGGCAAAGCTTTCGCTTATAATTATATCATATTCGTTTGTTAATACTTTCTGACGATCAATACCCACCAATTCATAGTCAAAGAACTTGAAGAAGTTAGTATCCACATACATAGACTTGGCTTCAAATGTTTCATCGTCTATTTGAAATTCAGCATGTACGAGATCGCCTGTTCGCGTCCACTCCTTAATCTGGGGAACGGATGAGAACAGTTCGGGAGCTGTAGTGGGTCTAAAGCCAATGGTGTTAGCTCCGCCTGCTATGTACAACTCCTTGCTCAATGGTTGGTTTTTACCTACACTAAACTCCGTGCGTACATGCGAAAGTAACAGGATGACAAAGCCCAGAGCCACGGCAAGGCCGAATACCTGAATGGCGGTGTACAGTTTGTTGCGCTTTAGAAAAACGAAATATGATTTCATGCTTAATCAACTTATAATATCAGTATGCTCTCCTTCCCTCACAGGGAAGGCCGGGATGGGTCCCCATCTATAGCAACCCGTTCATATTCTCCACCACCTGACCGTCGAAGAGGTTGATGACACGGTGGGCATGTGTGGCATCCTTCTGCGAGTGGGTCACCATCACTATGGTAGTGCCCTCGTTGTTCAGTTGGGATAGCAGTTGCATTATCTCCTGTCCGTGCTTGGAGTCGAGGTTACCCGTAGGCTCGTCGGCCAGGATAAGGCGTGGTTTACCCACCACGGCACGTGCTATGGCCACACGCTGCTGCTGACCTCCCGAGAGCTGCTGGGGATAGTGCTTGGCACGGTGGCTCATGTTCACACGGCGCAGGATGTCCAGCACCCTCTGCTTGCGCTCGGCCTTGGACACGTCCAGGTATTTGAGCTGAAGTTCCACGTTCTCCTCCACGGTGAGTTCGTCTATGAGGTTGAAACTCTGGAACACGAAGCCTATGCGTCCCTTGCGCAGACGTGTACGCTCACGTTCCTTCAACTTGGCCACCTCCTCGCCATCGAGCATATATGTGCCGCCATCGGGGTTGTCCAGCAGTCCAAGGATGTTCAACAAGGTTGACTTGCCGCATCCGCTCGGGCCCATGATGGCAACAAATTCGCCCTCCTTCACCTCCATGCTCACACCGTTCAGTGCCATGGTCTCCACCTCCTCGGTACGGAAGGTCTTTGTGATATTCTCTATTCTTATCATGCGTCTGTTTTTTGTTTAATAATGTTTATGTAAGGTATACCATTGCGCTTTCTGCCGACAAAGATATGGCAAACTTCCCATTGCCTCCAAGAGAAAAGCAAGGCACGGAAGCAGATTGTATGAAAATCATACAGCGCCTTGTATGAAAATCATACACATTTTCATTACCTTTGCCACGAAAACAACAATAAGACACGTGCAAGATGAATAACTACGGAACCATACTGGTGGTGGATGATAATCCCGCCATACTCACCGCGGCAAGGATATGTCTGGGAGGCGTGTTCGAGAAGGTGATAACCATGGCCTCTCCCGAGGGCATACTGGCCACCATGAATCAGGAAAGGGTGGACGTGGTGTTGCTGGACATGAACTTCACCCTGGGGGTGAATTCAGGGCAGGACGGATTGCTATGGCTCCGTAGCATACACAAACTGCATCCCGATGTGCCCGTGGTGCTGATAACGGCATACGCCGACATCAAACTGGCGGTGAGGGGATTGAAGGACGGGGCGGCAGACTTTGTCACCAAGCCCTGGGACAATGCCGAACTGGTGCGCACACTGAAGGATGCTATAGACAAGAGCAAGGAGATAGTGCCACTGGAGGAGGTGGAGACGGCACACATCCACCGTGTTCTTGAAAAGTGCCACGGCAACATCAGCAAGGCTGCCGAAATGCTGGGCATCACACGACAAACCCTTTATGCCAAGATGAAGAGATGACAGAGATGGAAATATACATTGCGGCGGGCTCGCTGGCGGTGCTGTGCCTGGTGTATCTGGGCATAAGGTTCTACCGCCACCAGTGCCTGCTACGCGACCGTGCTCACCTGATGCGCGAGGCGGTGAGAAACCGCGACTTCACCTTCCGCCTGCCCCTGAGAGGACTGTTCTTCGGCGAGCGTGCCATGCAGGAGGCGCTGAACGACCTGAGCAGGGACATAAATGTGCTTACCGCACAGAAGGAGGTGGAGTCGTGGCAGAAACTGACCCGTGTGCTGACACACGAGATAATGAATGCCGCCACGCCCATAAGCAGCATCAGCCAGGCCTACCTGGCAGACCCCAACATAAAGGGCACTCCCTACGAGGAGGGCATACTGGCCATACAGAAGACCAGCGAGAGCCTTTCCAACTTCGTGCGCAACTTCCGCACCATCACCCTGGTGCAGGAACCGGACATGAGGGAGGTGAACCTGGCAGACCTTTGCCACTCGCTCAGGTCGCTCTACCCCGACCTCGCATGGCATACGGACATTGCTCCCGGCACTTGCATCCGTGCCGACGAGAGCATGATGATGCAGGTACTCACCAACCTTACCAAGAACGCTGTGGAGGCAGGTGCCACCGCCATGGACATCAGGTGGAACAAGGCTCTGTACGTTAGCAACAACGGTGCCCCCATCCCGGCAGAGGTGCGAGGGGAGATGTTCATTCCCTTCTTCACCACCAAAAGGAGCGGTTCGGGCATAGGCCTGTCCCTGTCCCGGCAGATGGTAGTGATGCAGGGCATGAAACTCACCCTGGCAGAGCGCCCCATGCCATCGTACCACACCACCTTCGTCATAGCGCCCTGAGGCATGAGCAAGGACATGGACATAAGGCATAGGGTACTTCACTCCACGGACATCACCCCATTCCAAAGGCGTGTGTATCTGGAACTCCTGAACGTGCCACGTGGAGAAACCATCTCCTACGGCGAACTGGCACGACGCATTGGATGCCGTAGCGCTCAGGCCGTGGGGCAGGCTCTCAGGCGCAACCCCTTTGCACCCGAAGTGCCTTGCCACAGAGTTGTAGCCTCGGACGGTTCCCTTGGCGGATTCCATGGAGAACGACAAGGGGAAATGATTGAGCGCAAACGCCAATTACTGGAGAAGGAAGCAAAGAGATAAGAACAAATGCCTCACGTTTCGAAGGGCATCGCCTCACGACACAACTGCCTTCGTCTCACGTTGCTTTTCCAATAAGCAAAATAAGAGCATCATTTGTCCTCGGGACGTCAAACCTCGGTCCTCGGAACGTCAAGCCTTTGTCGTCGGGACGTCAAGCCTCGGTCGTCGGGACGACCTAATTGTCCCCAAATAACGGGCAAAAAGAAACCCTCCAGTCTTTTGTGCAAGACGGAGGGTTTCGCGGACCTAACCAAATCTACCTTTCTGTATGTTTACCTAAAGGATGGTACAGAAACCTAAAAACTAAACAATCTATAATCTAACCAAAACTATTCTATCTCTTTCTGCGGAGCGGCTGTACATCGTCGCCTGTCTTGATGATAGCATCAGCGGCAGGGGTGATGAGGGTAATCACCGTTCCTCGGCCCGAAGCAGAGAGCATGTCCATGCACCTGGTGCTGATGTAGAGGATGCCGTCCCTTACCTCAAAGTCCAGCAGGGTGGAGTCGTATACGGCCGTACCGTTTATCATCACTCCGTAGTCCTCGCCCTGGACAACCCTGACGCGAGCAGGTACGTTCACGTTCACCTCGCTGAAGGGAGCAATCTTCCCAGGAACCTCTGTTGCATATTCCAAACTCTTATTACTTGCATTTACGGCAACGGCCATCATCATGGCAGCTACCAAAGTCATAATCTTTTTCATGTTTCAATCTTTTTACCTTAATATTGTGTTTTTCTTTTCTCCGATGCCTGCCTCTGCCGGCACCATTCTCTTTTTCTGTGCCGTGTGTTGGGCGGCACCTGTGTTATCCTTACTTGTTGTGTATCTTTCTCGTGTTTTCAGGTCAGGTCTTTCACCTTTTCTGCTGCAAAGGTAATGCCATTTCGGGGGAAAACCCATGGGTAAATCTCTAAACCGAGTAGGAATTTCCCCTTTAATTGACCAAAATCAATACTTCGTGACACATTGGCACACGCACCGAGGCATTTTGTCAGCAATCTGGATATGCACAATTTGTCAGTTCCGTATACCCAGACGCCCCATGCCCATTCTCCTATATATAATATATAAGGTATGGAACAGCCCATTGCAACGTGTCTGCAAGAAATATTAAAGTTTTTTAGAAAATTATCCCGATAATGTTTGGTCAGTATCACAAAAAGCAGTACCTTTGCACTCGCAAATCGGGAACAAGTCCTAACGAGGACAGAAAAGCAGACCGATAGCAATGGGCGATTAGCGCAGCTGGTTCAGAGCATCTGCCTTACAAGCAGAGGGTCGGCGGTTCGAATCCGTCATCGCCCACACACAACAAGAGGATGGCTCCTTAGCTCAACTGAATAGAGCATTTGACTACGGATCAAAAGGTTGCAGGTTTGAATCCTGCAGGAGTCACAAATCAAAGCACACTGGGTAGGTAGGTAAGTGGTTAAAACGGGCAGACTGTAAATCTGTTGGCTTGCGCCTTCGGCGGTTCGAATCCGTCCCTGCCCACTTCACACAAACCAAGGTGTGAAAGAAACAAAAGAATGCGGAAATAGCTCAGTTGGTAGAGCACAACCTTGCCAAGGTTGGGGTCGCGAGTTCGAGCCTCGTTTTCCGCTCAAAAAAAGACAAACCAACATTGGTGCGGTAGTTCAGTTGGTTAGAATACTAGCCTGTCACGCTAGGGGTCGCGGGTTCGAGCCCCGTCCGCACCGCCAAAACAAAACAAAAGAGCGAGAACCTGACGAGGTTCTCTTCTTTATGAAAGGAACGGTCAACCGAATATCATCACCTGACCCTCTTCACTTTCAACAACGGGCGATTAGCGCAGCTGGTTCAGAGCATCTGCCTTACAAGCAGAGGGTCGGCGGTTCGAATCCGTCATCGCCCACAGAATCAAGAGGATGGCTCCTTAGCTCAACTGAATAGAGCATTTGACTACGGATCAAAAGGTTGCAGGTTTGAATCCTGCAGGAGTCACACAGAGAAGAGCGGACATTCAACACCGAATGTTCGCTCTTCTACTATTCTTCGCCATCATCAACACTCTCGCCACACCCCGCTTTTGCAACATGGAGATTACATTTGCGCGTTATTTCCGAAATATCATCATTTATAGGGAATAACGGACAACTTTACCTATTATCTTTGTTAGCAGAAAAAGTAAAAGTATAACCCCTAATACCCACGATTATGAAAAGGACACTTTTTCTATCAATCGCGATGCTCATGGTTGGCATGGCCACAATGGCGCAACCAAAGCCCGGCCTGTACAAGCAGACCAAGTTTACAACTCTGGACGGCAAGGAAATGGAAAATCCGCAGGACCTGTACCTGATGCTAAAGAACGGAAAGACATACGAGATACAGACATACGAAGTGGAGGGGGTTGAGAGGGTTTACGTTGTAGAAAAGGAAATGAAAGCACTGACGGTAACCGACGAGGGCCTCAGTTACACATGGACATACGACCCAAGCGGCTATCCCGGCGGACAGAACACCGTTAAGGTGACAAATGTGTATAAACCTGCCAAGAAAATCATGTCCGAGAACATGAAGGACTTCCTCGACCTGATGGACAGAGTGGACTCCAAAGGCAGCAAGAAGAACAAACTCCTGGGAGCATGGCACGCACCAGAGATGAAGTCCACACAATACTACAAGTTCTACGACAAGGAAGTGCGTATGACCATGCACCTCGCGCAGGTAGGCAAGACACAATCCATGATTTTCACAATGGAGGAAGTAGAGTACACCCCCGACGGCCATACCAAGGAAGGCGGCAACCCATGCCAGATCTCTTGGCAGGGCAAGGACAAGCACACACTGTCCTACCAGTACAACGGATTCACCAACACTGAAAACTGGCACCGTACCGACATGCCAGCCCACGTGGTGAGCATCTTCAAGTGATACGTTATTGTTGAACACAACATAATGACAAGCAATACAGACGGAGCAAAGCATTGTTTTTGCTCCGTCCTCTTATATATATAAAGATGTGTATATCGCGTTGCGTCTCTATCCAAGTACCATTCCATGTTGACGCTGTCCAATGTTTTAACAAAATTAAAGACCGATTATTTGCCCGATTGGAGACGATTCTGTAAATTTGATGCACAAAAAGCACTAAAACGTGCTAAAACAAGACCCAAAAGCAGACCTGAAATCACCGACAACACCCCACCCCATGGCT
>JAGBYI010000179.1 GCA_017628845.1 Bacteroidaceae bacterium | reverse complement strand
TCCCATCTGAGCGAAAGTGTCAACAACAACAGCATGGAATCAAGGATACCGTAAACATCAACAGTATGGATAGAGAAAAGGTGTAAATCTTTTCAGCTAATGAAGCAAAAAAACGTCTACTGAAATCAGGAAAAGACAGGGGCAAAAAAGGGGGCAATTTGGTCCTCCCGACGTCAAGGCCTCGTCCTCCCGACGTCAAGCCTTTGTCCTCCCGAGGACCGAGGTCCGACGTCGGGAGGACCCAAAAACGGGGTTCCGGACACACTTGTACAAAAGATTCCGGATACTGGCATTTGGCACTTTGTAATATAATTAGTATCTTTGTCTGGCGATAAGTCCGATATTCGGGAACACAAAAACGAAGGTACGGTATGAAATACTATATTATTGCCGGAGAATCCAGCGGCGACCTGCATGCCAGGCACCTGATGGAAGCACTTGAGGCAAAAGATGCCAAGGCCGAGATATGCTACTGGTACAAGCCGGAACTGGCCTATATGGGTTTTGTCTCTGTTGCCATCCATCTGCCGGAGATACTCCGGGGCATGGAAGAATGCAAGAAGTCCATCAGGGAGTTTAATCCCGACAGACTCATTCTGGTAGACTACCCCGGCTTTAACCTGAAAATAGCAGCCTGGTTCCACAAAAACTTCATACAGAAGAAGCACGCCGCCCATGCTGGCACACCACAGGTAATCTACTACATTCCGCCCAAGATATGGGCATGGAAGGAGGGGCGCATTGCACAAATACGCAAATACGTGGACAAGGTGCTGAGCATACTGCCCTTTGAGGTCGAGTGGTATGCCAAACGCTACGGGCACCATGTGGAATACGTAGGCAACCCTACACTGGACGAAATAGACGCCTTCCAAAAGGCACTGCCCGAGGAGGAAGTGATTGCTTGGAAACAGAGCCTTGGAATCAGCGAGGGAAAAGTGGTGGCATTGTTGCCAGGCAGCCGCAAACAAGAGATAGAGCAGAATCTTCCCCTAATGCTGAATGCAACGAAGACAGTTGGCAAGGACTTCCGTTATGTAATAGCCTCGGCACCGAACATAAGCACCGATTTCTACGGCCAAGTTATAGGCAAAGCCTTCAAACCCGAAGAAACCGAATGCCGAAACAAGGTGGTGCTGGCACCATGCCATGGGAGCAAAAGCAGTTTTATGCTGATGCATTGCGCCCACGCTGCACTGGTAACAAGCGGTACGGCAACCCTGGAAACTGCTATAATGGAAGTGCCGCAGGTGGTATGCTATGCCATGAGATGCGGCAAGGCGGTTTCCTGGCTTAGAGGCAAACTGCTGAAGGTTCCATACGTCTCGCTCGTAAACCTTATTGCCGGCCGGGAGGTGGTACCGGAATTAGTGGCTGGAGACCTGACACAGGAAAGCCTGGACATAGCCTTGGGCAATGTGATTGCCAACGAAGATTTCCGCACAAGACAGATACAGGGGTATCGGGAGATGATGCAGCTGCTTGGCATGCCAGGAGCACCACAAAAGGCGGCAGAGAAAATTTTGGAAAACTGACCTCAACAACAATATCATGATGGACATACTACAGGAGCTCAAGCGCAGGTTGCAGGACATCCTCAGTTTAGGGGAAGACATGGCCCCGGCACATGAAACAATAGCAAAGATAGAAGAAGGAGTGGATTTCCATGGCGCCAAACTATGGGTGCTTATCTTTGCAATCTTTGTGGCTTCATTAGGCCTCAATACCAATAGTGCGGCAGTAATCATAGGCGCCATGCTCATCTCCCCCCTGATGGGCCCTATCATTGGCATGGGACTGGCCGTGGGTATCAACGACTTCATGCTGTTCAAGCGAGCAGCAACAAACTACCTCGTTGCCACACTGTTCAGCGTAGCCACGGCCACCATATACTTCCTGGTGACCCCGCTGGACGAAGTCCAATCCGAACTGCTGGCACGCACTTCGCCAACCATATACGACGTGGGCATTGCACTGTGCGGAGGACTGGCCGGTATCGTAGCCCTGAGCAGCCGTAGCCAGCGCATGGGCAACGTCATTCCTGGTGTAGCCATAGCCACGGCCTTGATGCCGCCGCTATGTACCGTAGGTTTCGGTTTGGGTACAGGCAACTGGCTCTTTGCCCTGGGCGCCCTGTACCTGTACCTTATAAATACCATATTCATCTCCCTGGCAACGTTCATGGGCGTTACACTCGTAATGCGTTTCCCCAAGAAGGTATTCGTGGACAAGGACAGAGAAAAACGGGTAAAGCACATCATTACGCTAATAAGCGTGCTAACGATAATACCCAGCATCTACATCACATTCCAGATGGTGCAGGAGACAATGTTCGTGGATAAATGTCATGATTTTTGCAGAGACAACGTCCAGCTAAAAGGAGCGCGCATCATCTCCGAGGAGTTTGACTACGACGCCAAGACCATACGGCTGGTGTTGCTCGGAGAATCGGTGGACAGCACACAGATAGCACACATAAATTCAAAACTTCCGCAATACGGACTTGAGAATGTCCGCCTGGACATCGTGCAAAGCGCCAACGGAATAGACGAGGAAAGCGTGCGAGGCATAATCTTTACCGAAAAGAACAAGACCTTGGCCACCCAAAGGCAGATAGCCGAAAACGAAAGGAAGATCAAAGTCCTTCAGGATAGCATAGGCGCATACCTTGCCTCCACGGCATTTTCACAAACCTTGCTTCCCGAAATCCAAACCTTATTTCCATCCGTCACATCCGTTTCCACAAGCAGGGGAGTTTGCGCCTACCAAACTGATTCCGCAACCTTGGACAGCCTGGTGTACATCGTGAGCATCGGTTCCGTAAGCAAAATGAAAATCGAGGACAAGGACCGAATGACCGAATGGCTAAAAACCAGACTCCAGCGCAACGATGTCAGAGTCTGTATAGAGCATCCACAGAAATAACATACGTTCAATCTGCGGATTTGCCTAGTCTTGCAAGCAGGGCATGGTCAGTCATATCCAGCGACAGGGGTGTTATCGCAGCAAAGCCATGGTCCAAAGCCCAATAGTCGGTATCTGCAGCCTCCGGTTCAAGGTTGGTGAACGTGCCGGTAAGGGTGTAAATCTTTTTCCCCTCGTCATCCACGCCTGCATCCAGCCACTCGGTATGCCACAGCCCTCGGGCCATACGGCATACCTTTGAACCGCACAGGCAATCTACCTCGGGGAAATTGATATTCAAACAGGTATCCGCGGGCAACCCCTCACGAAGTACCTTTTCCGCCCACTCCACAATTACTTCGGAATAGGGGGCGAAGTCACACTCCTTCTTGTGCGTCCTCAGGCTGTAGGCTATGGCGGGAATGCCCTTCATACAGGCTTCCAATGCGGCTCCAACCGTACCGCTATAATGCAAGGATATAGATGCATTGTCGCCATGGTTTATGCCGCTGACCACAAGGTCTGGCTTTCTGTCCAATATCTTTTCCAGAGCAATCTTGACACAATCCACCGGAGAACCCGAACAGGCATAAACGTTATCCCTGATTTTCCTTACGCTGACCGGACATGTGGGAGTGATGCTGCATGCGGCACCGCTTCTGGCACTATCTGGCGCAACCACTACTACGTTGCCCAAATTGCCTAACAGAGTGGCGAGGTATTGTATACCTTGTGCCTGAAAACCATCGTCGTTTGTAACAAGAATGGTGGGTATGTTGCTATTTTGCATATCTTTGTTTGGTTTAAGTGTTGCAAATGTAGCGCTTTTTGCTTTTTACCACAAGTTTTACTTTGTCTTTTCCTTAGTTTTGTGTATCTTTGTGTGCGAAACTATAGTAATGACAACCAAATGGGTAAAATAATAGCTTTAGCCAACCAGAAGGGTGGCGTAGGTAAGACAACAACCAGCATGAACCTGGCAGCATCGCTGGCAGCACTGGAGAAGAAGGTCTTGCTTATAGACGCCGACCCACAGGCCAACGCTTCCAGCGGTCTCGGAGTGGACAGCACACAGGTGGATTGTACCATCTACAACTGCCTCATAGATGGGGTGGACGTACGTGAAGCCATATATAGCACCGATGTGGAAAACCTGGACATTATCCCCAGCCATATCGACTTGGTTGGTGCCGAAATTGAGATGCTGAACAGAACCAACCGAGAGCGTATAATGCTGAACATGCTGTCCCCTGTTGTCGGCGACTATGACTACATCCTGATAGACTGCAGTCCGTCGCTCGGATTGATAACGGTCAACGCACTCACGGCAGCAGCAAGCGTAATCATACCTGTTCAGTGCGAATACTTTGCTCTTGAAGGCATAAGCAAATTATTGAACACGATAAAGATCATCAAGGCAAAACTGAATCCGCAATTGGAGATAGAGGGTTTCCTGCTTACTATGTACGACAGCCGTCTGCGTTTGGCCAACCAGATTTATGACGAGGTCAAACGGCATTTCCGCGAGCTGGTCTTCCGCACTGTAATACAGCGCAACGTAAAGCTTTCAGAGGCACCCAGTCATGGTTTGCCCGTACTGCATTACGACGTAGATTCTGCCGGCGCAAGAAATCACTTGGCTCTGGCGCAAGAAATTATTGAGAAAAACGAGAAGCACAACTAATGGCAGTAAAGAAAAAATATACGGCACTCGGACGTGGCCTGGATGCTCTCATCAGCACAGAAAAGGTAAACACAGCCGGTTCTGGAAGTATATGCGAGATTCCCGTCGGACAGATTACTCCAAACCCCAACCAGCCACGCCGAGAATTTGACCCCGTTGCACTGAAGGAACTTTCCGACAGCATAAAGGAACTCGGCATAGTCCAGCCCATCACACTTCGCGACCAAGGAGACGGCACATACCTGATTATAGCAGGAGAACGTCGTTGGAGAGCCAGCCAAATGGCAGGACTCCAAACAATCCCCGCCTATGTGCGTACCGTGGATGACGAGAACATGATGGAGATGGCCCTCATAGAAAATATACAGAGAGAGGACCTGAATGCCCTGGAAATTGCGCTGGCATATCAGCACCTGCTGGAACAATACAACCTGACACAAGAACGCCTGTCTGAACGAGTAGGCAAGAACCGCAGCACTATAACCAACTATTTGCGCTTGTTGAAACTGCCTGCCACAATTCAAATGGGTTTGAAGGATCGTCGCCTGGAGATGGGACATGCCCGTGCGCTCCTGGCTATTGACGACCCTAAACTGCAGATTCGCGTGTATAACGAGATTGCGGCTCAGGGGCTGAGCGTGCATAAGGTTGAAGAACTGGTGAAGGAACTGTCGGAAGGCGGTTCTGTGAAAACCAACGACGGCGGGCGCCTGAAAGGTCGTAGCGGCAAGATAAGCGAGGAATACAATATACTGAAAGAGAGTCTGTCGAGGTTTTTCAAGACCAAGGTGCAGTTGACCTGCTCCGACAAGGGAAAGGGAAAGATTGTGATTCCCTTTGCCAATGAGGGAGAGATGGAAAGAATCATAGAAATACTGGATAGACTGAAGTGAGAGTGGAGAAACGATACCAAATCTTTGTCTCATTGCTGACCGTCGTGTTTCTGCTGCTTGGACAGGCTGCCAAGGCAATGACGCAGAGCATAGACACGGTAGTGGTTGCCCTGCCTGCAGATTCAGCAACGGTTTACCCTCCGCGTTCTTTGGAGAAACGCAATGCCACATATGTGGACAGCGCAAGCATAGTCTATGCTGATTCCCTGCATATGGCAGTTGCCGACTCTTTGCAAAGGGCGGCTGGCGACACGGTGAAACTGAACCGTTTCAAGGACTGGAAACCGGACCCTATTCGTGCGATGTGGCTGGGAATGGTCTTTCCCGGCGGAGGGCAGATATATAATCGCAAGTATTGGAAACTGCCTATCGTTTATGGAGGCGTAATAGGCTGTGTGTATGCTGTAAGCTGGAATGCACAGATGCTTAGGGACTATTCCCAGGCTTATCAGGATATAATGGACAACGACCCTACGACCAGCAGTTACTTGGAGATGCTTCCTCTGGGATATGATATTACCGGCAGAGAGGACCATTTCAAGTCTGTCTTCAAGAGAAAGAAGGATTTTTATCGCCGTTATCGCGACCTTAGCATATTCTTTATTGCAGGAGTTTATGTGTTGAGCATAGTGGATGCATACGTGGATGCGGAACTGAGTACCTTTGATATCAGTCGTGACCTGTCGCTGAAGATAGCGCCAAGTATGATATCATCCTCTTCTATGTATGACACCAATCCTTTTGGCGGAAGTCCGGGAATATCTGTACAACTGAATTATTAGCATAACTGTTGCCATGGAAAGATACATTATATCATTGGTGCTTACATTGTTTTCATTCTCTGTCTTCGGTCAGGGGGTGATTACTGTTTATGACGAAAATACGGGCAAGGAGGAACCTATCGGCCTGCCCGAAGGAATGATGCAGGAGGAGATAGACAGCATGATGCGTCACTGGTATGCCAGCACCTATCTGACATATGATAGTGCTGCATGTGAAAGCACTGGCGAGGATATAGCATGTACCGAGGAAGAGTACATAAGGCGTCTTCAAAACCTGCCCAATGTCATAGAGATGCCCTATAATTCCGTTGTGCGCAAGTTCATAGACCAGTATACGGGGCGTCTGCGTCGTAGCGTAGCGATGTTTCTTGGTGCCAGCAATTTTTATAACCCTATATTCGAGGAGGCATTGGAAGCATATCAGTTGCCACTGGAACTGAAATACTTGCCTGTTATCGAAAGTGCCTTGAATCCAGGGGCGACAAGTCGCGCTGGGGCCGGTGGCCTGTGGCAGTTCATGCCAACTACCGGCAAGCGTTACGACCTGGAGATAAATAGTCTTATTGATGAGCGCAGGGATCCGATAAAGTCCAGTTATGCCGCTGCCCGGATGCTTAAAGGGCTGTATGAGATATTCGGTGACTGGACTTTGGTAATAGCTTCATATAACTGTGGACCAGGGAATGTGAGCAAGGCAATAAAGCGTGCCGGTGGCGAGACGGACTATTGGAAGATATATCCTTATTTGCCAAGTGAGACGAGAGGCTACGTTCCTGCATTCATTGCTGCAAACTATGTGATGAACTACTATTGTGAACACAATATATGTCCGGCATCCACGCGTCTGCCTTTGGGTACTGATACCCTCGTTGTTACACGTGATCTGTATTTGGAGCAAATTAGCGAACTATGTAGCATATCGTTGGAGGAACTGAGGGCGTTGAACCCCCAGTATCGTACATCCAAGATACCGGGCAATGCCCGTCCATGCAATTTGCGTTTGCCTATGGAGGCTGTCAACAGATTCATTGAATGCGGAGATTCGGTATATACGTATAGACTGGAGGAACTGAACAAGCGTCGTTCTGTTGTGGCAGTGAATGAAAAGTCTGTTCCACAGAGCAAGGGCGGTAGAAAGAAGACGGTGACAGTGCGTAAGGGCGATACGCTTGGCGGTATTGCAAACCGCAATAATACAACTGTGGCCAAACTCAAGAAACTGAACAACTTGAAAGGAACCAATATCAGGGTAGGGCAGAAGTTACGTGTAAGATAAATGCGTGTTTTATGGAAGACGCTAAGATGATTCAGGAGGCTTATCAGCGCCTCATAGACACATATCTCGCTTCTCCACACCGTAAGAAGGTGGACATTATCGAGAAGGCTTTCAAGTTTGCCTGTCAGGCTCATGCCGGAGTACGTCGTCTATCGGGCGAACCTTACATTATGCATCCTTTGTCCGTTGCTCAGATCGTTTGCGGTGAGATAGGTTTGGGCAGCACTAGTATCTGTTCTGCCCTTCTGCACGATGTAGTAGAGGATACGGACTACACCGTAGAAGATATCCAGAATATTTTCGGACCGAAGATCGCGCAGATAGTGGATGGAGTCACTAAAATAAGCGGAGGAATATTCGGCAACCAGGCCTCTGCTCAGGCGGAGACATTCAAAAAACTCCTCCTCACTATGAGCAATGACATCCGCGTCATTCTCATAAAGATCAGTGACCGTCTGCACAATATGCGCACATTGGGCAGCCAACTGCCGGCAAAACAGTATAAGATAGCAGGAGAAACGCTCTATATATATGCTCCCCTGGCCAATAGGCTTGGACTGAATAAGGTGAAGGAGGAACTGGAGGACCTGTCTTTCAAATACGAGCATCCAGATCAGTATGCTATCATACGCGACCGCTTGTCAGAGGTGAGCGGGCATCTGCAAGAGGTGTTTGATGAATTTACTGCCCCTATGCGTGAGCGTCTGGACCAGACTGATTTGAAATACGAGATAAAGGCACGCATCAAGTCACCATACAGCATATGGTGCAAGATGCAGAACAAGAAGGTGTCTTTAGATGAAGTATATGACATTCTTGCTGCACGTATCATTTTTGAGGGAGACGGGCAGTCGGAAAACGAAATAACGAACTGTTGGCGCATATATGCTATAGCCACTAATATATATAAACCTCATCCCGAACGTTTGCGTGACTGGCTCTCTCATCCCAAGGCCAACGGATATCAGGCTTTACAGACTACGTTGATGAGCAAGGCCGGCAGATGGATAGAATTGCAGATACGTTCTAAACGCATGGACGATATCGCAGAACAGGGATTCGCGGCACACTGGAAATATAAGGATGGCAGCAAAACCCAACAGGACAGTGAAAATGAACTGGACCGCTGGCTTGCTACCATTAAGGAAATTCTGGATGATCCTCAGCCCAATGCCATGGATTTTCTGGATGCAATAAAGTTGAACCTGTATGCCAGCGAGATATTTGTGGTTACGCCAAAGGGAGAGTTTAAGACAATGCCGTCGGGTTGTACCGTACTGGATTTTGCCTTTAGCGTGCATACCACTCTCGGTACACATTGTATAGGTGCAAAAGTGAATCATGTCTTGGTTCCTCTTTCCCATCGCTTGGAAAGCGGCGATCAGGTGGAGGTCCTGACCGGGCGTAATGTCCTTGTTACTCAGGACTGGTTGAACTTTGCCACCACAGCCAAGGCTCAGACAAAGATTCAGGCTATATTGCGTCGTCAGCGCCGCCAACAGCAAAAGGAGGGAGAAGAGATGTTGCTTGACTTCCTGCGCAAGCATGATTTGCCGGAAGATGGAGTGGTGATAGAGCGTCTTTGCCGTTCCTATAATATAGATTCGCGCGAACAATTGTATATGCAAATAGTATCGCGGACTATTGTGCTTGGGGAAGAGGATGTGAAGCGTATAAACGACAAGAAACCCAAGCAAAGGTGGCGCCGCTTTATTCCTTTCTTGAAGTCCGCTCCTGATTCGGAGAGTGTGATGCGTAAGGATGCACATGGCAGTTATTTGCAGGAGCTGGGAATGGACAAGAAGAAGCCGCTTATCCTAAACGAGGAGACCATTTCGCGTTATCTTATATGTGACCATTGCCATCCTATTCCCGGGGATGATGTCCTTGCTTTTCGCAACAATGATGGCTATGTGACGATACATAAACGCCAGTGTGCCGTTACGGATCGTTTGAAGGCGGTAGACGGCAACAATATATTTGCCGCTGTGTGGGATACGCATAAGGTGCTGTATTTCCCCGCTGTTCTGCATGTAGAGGGTATTGACAGGATAGGTGTACTGCACCAGATGACCGGTATCCTGTCTCAGCAGATGAACCTGAATATATCCAATCTGAATGTCCAGACCAACAATGGTATATTCATGGCGGATATAGTGATGGAAGTTCACGATCTTCAGGATCTGAAGGACGTTATTCGCGACTTGAAGAAGATAAAGGAAATAGATAAGGTCGTAAGGACAGATTAAGGGGAAAGAAAGGTGAAGACCACGCAAGGCACAAGGCACGAATTGACATTGGTCAATCCTGCAATGAACCTCACTCGGCTTGCCATGTATATGCTTTGGCTTGATTTATCGTAGACCTTTGGTTCGTCGAATTTGCTCCCGTTCAATATGATCGGGACTCGGCATGACGAGTCTATTCCCCTTTAGTTTAGACCAGGTCGTTCAACTCCTTGCGCAAGGCGACTAACTCCTCGCGCAGGCTTTTCAATTCGTCTATTATCACCGACGTGTCGCCTGCTCCCTTCTTATTCTTTGAAAGCACCTCCTTGGCGGCATTTATCTTCATGCCACGTACCTTAAGAAGATTATACACTACTCGAATCTCTTCTATATCTGCCTGAGTGTACTGGCGCACGTTGTTGCCGCTCTTCTTGGGGTGGATATTAGGGAACTGCTTTTCCCAAAATCTAAGCAAAGACTCTGCCACACCAAACTGGGCAGCCACCTCTGAGATACTATAGTACAATTTCAAGTCTGGATTGGTATTAAGGCTCATAACGTCTATATCTGAATGCCGTTTTGGAATCCCCAAAGGGGATTTATTCTTTGAAATCTTTGCAAAGTTAAGCAAAACGGAGTATCTTTGCAAAGTTTTTCGGGGTAAAGTGCCCGAAAGAACTTATTTCTTTGCAAATAACAAACATAACACAAGCAATATGATGACAGCAAACGAAATCCGCGACTCGTACAAGAAGTACTTCGAGTCCAAGGGTCACCTTATCGTTCCTTCTGCTCCGATGGTAGTGAAGGACGACCCAACACTGATGTTCACCAATGCCGGAATGAACCAGTGGAAGGATATAATTCTGGGTACTCGCGACCCCGAACCTCGCCGTCGTGCCGACACTCAGAAGTGTCTGCGCGTCAGTGGCAAGCATAACGACCTGGAGGAGGTAGGCCACGACACCTATCACCACACCATGTTCGAGATGCTCGGCAACTGGAGCTTCGGCGACTATTTCAAGGAGGGTGCTATCGATATGGCATGGGAATACCTCGTTGATGTTCTCAAACTGAACCCTGCCGACCTTTACGTTACCGTGTTCGAAGGCGATGCCAGCGAAAACCTTTCACGTGACGACGAGGCAGCCAACTTCTGGCTCAAGCATGTCCCTGCCGACCACATCATCAACGGCAACAAGCACGATAACTTCTGGGAGATGGGCGATACAGGTCCCTGCGGTCCTTGCTCAGAGATACACCTGGACAGCCGTTCTGCCGAGGAGAAGGCAAAGGTGCCCGGACGTGAGCTTGTCAACAAGGACGACCCACAGGTCATTGAGATATGGAACATCGTGTTCATGCAGTTTGAGCGCAAGGCTGACGGTCATCTCGAACCCCTTGGTATGAATGTAATTGATACCGGTATGGGTTTCGAGCGTCTGGTGCGTGCCATTCAGGGCAAGCAGTCTAACTACGACACAGACATCTTCCAGCCCATCATCAAGGCCTTGGCCGAGAAGACAGGCATCCCCTATGGCCAGAGCGAGAAGACCGACATCGCTATGCGTGTTATCGTAGACCACCTGCGTGCCATCTCCTTCAGCATTGCCGACGGTCAGTTGCCCTCCAATGCCAAGGCTGGTTATGTTATCCGCCGCATCCTGCGCCGTGCCGTGCGCTACGGCTATACCTTCCTGGGTCAGAAGCAGGCATTCATGCACACCCTCGTTCCCACTCTGGCACAGGAGATGGGCGGTGCCTTCCCTGAGCTCGTGGGACAGAAGGATTTCATCATGAAGGTTATGAAGGAGGAGGAGGACAGTTTCCTGCGCACTCTGGAGAACGGTATCCGTCTGCTCAACGGTGTTATCGAGGAGACTCGTGCCGCTGGCAATACTGAGATCGCTGGCGAGAAGGCGTTCACCCTGTTTGACACCTTTGGTTTCCCCTTGGACCTGACCGAACTTATCTGCCGCGAAAACGGTATGACCGTGGACGAGGCAGGCTTCAATGCCGAGATGGAGAAGCAGAAGGCTCGTGCCCGCAATGCTGCTCAGGTGGAGATGGGCGACTGGCACATCGTTAGCGAGACCGAGGAACTTGCTGGCGAGGAACTCAGCACCTTCGTGGGATACGACTATACAGAGTACAGCTGCCGCATCGTCAAGTACCGTGAGGTGAAGCAGAAGAAGGGCGTTGTCTACGAGGCCATCCTCAACCAAACTCCTTTCTATGGCGAGATGGGCGGTGAGGTAGGCGATACCGGTGTGCTCGTAAACGACGAGGAGACAATCCGCGTGCTCGACACCAAGAAAGAGAACGGTGTTTCCGTTCATCTGCTGGAGCGCATCCCCACTAATCCCGAGGCAGAGTTCATGGCTTGCGTCGATGTGGAGCGCCGTCGTGCCACCGAAGCCAACCATACCTGTACCCACCTGCTGGACGAGGCTCTGCGCACCGTTCTGGGTGAGCACGTTGAGCAGAAGGGTTCTCTGGTAACTCCCGACTACCTGCGCTTCGACTTCTCGCACTTCGAGAAGGTAACTCCCGAGCAGATTCGTGAGGTTGAGCACTTGGTCAACGAACGTATCCGCGAGGACCTTCCCCTTCAGGAATATCGCGACACTCCCATGGAGGAGGCAAAGAAACTGGGTGCCATCGCCCTCTTCGGAGAGAAGTATGGCGACAAGGTTCGTGTAGTTCAGTTCGGTTCCAGCGTAGAGTTCTGTGGCGGTTGCCATGCCCAGAGCACTGGTCGCATTGGTATGGTTCGCATCGTCAGCGAGAGCAGTGTTGCAGCAGGCGTTCGTCGCATCGAGGCTGTTACAGGCCGTGCAGTGGAGGAACTGATGGACAAGCAGCAAGACTTGGTTGCCGACTTGAGAGCGTTGTTCAACAACGTTCCCGACTTGATGGGTACCATACAGCGTGCCATCAACGAGAATGCCGACCTGCGCAAGCAGTTGGACGACTTCAAGGCCCAGCGCGCTCAGCAGTACAAGCAGGAACTCATCGCCAATGCCCGTGAGGAGGGAGGTGTAAAGGTTATTTCTGGTGTCATTAACCTTGATCCACAGGTCGCCAAGGATATGGTATTTCAGTTGCGCGCCCAGTTCACCGAGAATCTGATTGTTGCAATAGGCAGCCTCTTTGAGGGCAAACCTTCACTGACAGTAAGTTTCTCCGATGACCTCGTTGCCTCTGGTCTCAATGCAGGCAAGGCAGTCCGCGAGGCAGGTCGACTCATCCAGGGTGGTGGTGGCGGCCAGGCTCATTTCGCTACAGCCGGTGGTAAGGATGCCGATGGCATCGTTGCAGCAGTGACCAAGGTCATAGAACTGGCAACAGCCGAGTAAGCATACATTATATATATATATATATTATACACGCGCGAGGCGGCAGATTCTGAATATCTGCCGCCTCGCACGTTATTTGGGTTTATTCTTTGGTGGGATGTTACCTCTTGCTCATTATGGAATTAGTTACAGTTACGGAACTTACCAGTTTGCCAGTGGAGGTGAATATCTGGACATTCCATACATGGCTGGAACGGCCAAGGTGTACTGGAGTGGCAACACCGCGCACGGTGTCTCCATCGTGGGCGCTGGAGACGTGGTTGCCTGAAACCTGCATGCCAACAGCCATTTCCCCGGGTTTGCATGCTATCATGCTGCCAAGACCAGCCAGTGTTTCTGCCAAAGCCAAGGAAGCTCCGCCTGCCAATATGCCGAAGGGTTGGCGTGTGCGTCCGTCTACGGGCATGGTGGCCTCCACACGGTGAGGGCTGGCAAAGGTGTATTGCATGCCCAAAGCGCCCATCAGAGTGTTTTTGTTCTGGGCGTTCAGTACGTCAACGGGAACCTCTTGGTTATCTTCGGGTTTCTCCTGCTCTTCCTCAAAGGCACGTTCTATGGCCAGGGCAGCGCCGTCTTCGTCGTTGGAAAGGGTGGTGTAGTCGGCACAACGTTTTACCTCCTCGGGGGCATTGCCCATGGCTATGCCGATTCCAGCCATCTGCAGCATGTTGATGTCAGCGCGTCCGTCGCCAAGTGCCATAACCTCCTTCATGCTGATACCCAGTTTCTGTACCAAGGCACTCATGGCATGACTCTTTCCCACTTGGTATCCTACGACTTCCAGATAATAGGGGTTGGAGTGTATGGTGTCCATTACTCCGTTCAAGTGGCGTTGCAGGTACTCGTCCATGCCGTTCAGTACCTGTTCGTCATCGTTGACCAGAATTAACTCAGTGGGCCATGTGTCCTTATCGTCTTCCAAATGGGACATAGCTTCGGCAATGCTGTCCACATGGCGAAGGGCCATGTTGTTCATCTGTGCCTCGTCCACGATGTGCGGATTGTCTGTGTCGGTGGCCACAACCTCGTCGTTCTCATAGTATGCAAGTACACATCCGCTACGTTCTGCCTGTTTCTCCAGATATGGAACCATCTTGGGGTCTATGGTTCTTTCAAACAGAACTTTGCCTGTGCTGGCTTCCAGTACTTTGGCACCATTGTAGCTGATGATGAAACCGTCGTTGAAGTCCAGGTCTATAGCTTTTGCAAAGGGCAGTACACCGTATGTGGGACGGCCCGTGGCAAGTGCGATGCGCACGCCGTTCTGCTGAACCTTTTTCAGGGTCTTTACGGTGCGTTCGCTCATTTCACGGTTGCTATTCAGCAAAGTGCCGTCAACGTCTAAAACAAGAAGTTTTATATCCATATTTATCTAAAGTTTACTCTATCGCCTACAAATATATATAAAAATGTAATAGAACGGGTGTCCTGTTCTGGTATATTTAATTATTTTTAAATATCCTCTGTCTGCTCCTCAGGCCAGTTTATGAAATACACATGTCCTGTGGCTCGAGTTATGGCGGTGTAGAGCCACCGGATATAGTCCTCGGTAAGCATGTCCTCGGTTATGTAGCCTTGGTCAATGTAGACATCCTCCCACTGTCCTCCCTGAGCTTTATGACATGTGATAGCGTATGCATATTTTATCTGCAAGGCACCATAGTGGCGGTCTTCTTTCACGGCTTTGAACAGGTCGCGCTTGTTTCGTAATTCGGGATAGTCCTCGCATACTTTGAGAAAGAGGGTTTGTTGCTGTTCTCGTGTCAGAGCCGGAGCCTCGCTATGTAGGGTGTCTAATAAAACTACGGTGTCCAGTTCGGTTGGAAACTCTTGGTTGTTGTTCTCATCTTCGCCCGAGTCGGTGCGGTCAATCAGTTTCAGAGTGGCATCGGCAAAGCGGAACCCGTATAGTTCCCGTTCGTTGTGCAGCCTCTGCACGATTGCCATTTCGCCGTTGGCAATCAGGTCTTTGCCGTTCATATATTTATTCTTAGCCACCATCACCATGTCGCCGCCGCCAAGTTCACAATCATAGTCCAGAATTCGGTTGCGTATGCCCATGTTGTAGATGTTGGCGCGTTTATTGCTCCTTGTTATGACGATAGTACCCTCTTTGCCTGTGCGCCGGTAACTTTGTTCAAGGTTCTCGATGAGTTCGTTGCCGGGTGCTACGCAAACATCGGGAAAGGAGACACGTATCCGTGGTATGTGTCCTTTGCCTGTAAGGCATTCCCTTAACCTTGTGGCATTCCACAATATGCCAGAAGAGTCCACTTGCCTTACCACCTGTGTCAGCCTTGCTTCTATTACCTCCATCCCGTATCCGTCAAGTTCCGATATCTCTAAGGCAGGTGAATGCAGTTCGCCTACCGGTGGTAACTGTGCGGTGTCGCCAATCAGTATCAGACGGCACCCAGAGCATGAATATACAAAGTGTACGAGGTCGTCCAGCAGTCGTCCGTCGCCAAAGACACTCCCAGACAGACCATCGTTGGAAATCATGGATGCCTCGTCCACGATGTAGAGTGTGTTCTCCTTTAGGTTGGGGGCAGCGGTAAACCTTTCCTCTCCGAAAGTCTTCTGGCGGTAAATGTGCCTATGTATCGTACCGGCATAGGTGCCGGCATATCCACCCATCACTTTTGCTGCCCTGCCGGTGGGAGCCAAAAGTACAACGCGCTGTTTCAACATCCTTAGTGTCTTCACCAGCGCACCTACCAAAGAGGTCTTGCCTGTACCGGCATAACCTTTGAGCAAAAAGATGCTCTCGTCGCTCCTTCCGAGCAGAAAACTGCACCATAAATCCATTACATATTCCTGTTCTTTCGTGGGAATATGCATGAAGTTTTCTCTTATCAGCCCCTTTAAATCTTCGCTTATCATAAAACTTTGATAAAAAAAGAAAGGAAAGTGTCGTTACTTGGATTCTTTTTATTAACTTTGCGATGCGAATGTACAAAAATATAACGAAATAAGGAACATGAAAAAGACTATTAATGCAGTTTTGACTGTATGTGTGTTGATTCTGGCCGTTCTATGCTGGCGTAGTATTCAGGACGACATCAACTTTGACAAGGAAGTTGCCTATCGTGAGGCTCGCGTTAAGGCCAAGCTCCTCCAGATCAAGGATGCAGAGGAGGCCTATAAGCAGCAGCACATAGAGGGTGCGTATTGTTCGGATTGGGACGTTCTGACTGAGTTTGTCAGAAACGGAAGACTGCCCGTTGTTATCAAGGAAGGTGTCCTGAGTGACGAGCAGATGGAAAAAGGTCTTACTGAGTCCAAGGCGGCTGCTATAATCAATAGTGGCGACACCAAGGCTATAGCAGAATATAAACTGGAAGGTTTCCGTCGTGATACCATCTGGGTGTCATTGATAGACAGTCTGTACAAGGGCCAGGATTTCAATGTGGACTCTTTGCGCTATATCCCCTTTGCTGAGGGTGATACTTTTGAAATTATTGCATGTCCCAACACCACCAAGAGCGGTGCTATCATCCAGGTAATGGAATGTAATGCCCCCATCTCAAGCTACTTGAAGGGTATGGGTAAGCTTGGTGACAGAATGATTAAGAATACCACCGTCGAATCAGATCAGACTGGCAGATATGCAGGTTTGAGAATAGGTGAGGCAGGTAACGGTTGGAATAACAATGCCGGTAACTGGGAATAAGTCTTTATTAAATTATAGTCTGTCCATCCGTCTTTGTACGGATGGATTTTCTTTTCTTGTACATAGCCTTGGCTCCGGTCAGTTGCTTTTGCAGGAAAATCTTCGTTGTGCCGAAGGGGAGACTATGTCGGAAACTTTGGGAAGAGGATTGAAACTGCCCCGCCTTGGTGGCCGCCACTATGAAAGAGTAGTGCTTTATTCCACATCGCCAAGTACGCGTGTTCCTCTGGACGAATTTAGACGCGAGGACATGCTGGCGGTTTACCGTCTCACTTTTGCAGGGACAGCACCTCGTCCAGAGGATATGTGCTTTCAGGTGTTGCCGTCCTTAGATGTGGTGGAGATATTCACCTTGCCGTCTTCTGTGGTGGAGACCTTGAAGGAGCACTATCCCAGCGCCATGGTACAAGGGTTGTATGGAACCATGCTTTCTCAAGTGGCGGAGATGCAGCAGGGTAGTACTCTGCCTGTTAGTGTTCACACCATTGTGTTGGATGGAGGTGTGCTTATAGTGGTACTCAGGAAGGGCAGGTTGCATTTTGCCAATGTGTTCCGTGCCATAGGTAATGCCGACAAGTTATATTTCTTGCTTTATGTTTGGAAGACTTTGTCTTTGGATGCATGGCATGACTCATGTACCCTGTACGGTGCCGACGAGGACTTGTACAACGATGTTTGCCAGTATCTTGCACACGTGGATATGAGAGAGCTTGGAATCTAGACGGGAAACGGAAAGCATTGGTCGCAAAACGAGGTTGGTCGCGATTCGTGTCCGCCGAAAAAAGAGAAATAAAGGACACGGCTAGCCGTGTCCCTATTATATTAATAAATAGGATAGCAATTATGCGAGTAATCACAGGTAAATATAAGGGTCGTCATTTCGACATTCCCCGCACGTTTAAGGCGCGTCCAACTACCGACTTTGCCAAGGAAAATCTTTTCAATGTGCTCAATTCATATATGGATTGGGAGGAGGAACCCGTTGCCTTGGATTTGTTTGCAGGTACAGGTAGCATAACGCTTGAACTGCTTTCCCGTGGGTGTTCCCGCGTTATCAGCGTTGAAAAGGACCCTCTGCACTTCAAGTTCATAAAGGAATTCATTGACAAGTTGCAGGATCTTTCTGCCATTCCTATCAAGGGTGATGTCTTCAAATATATATGTCAGTGTAGGGAACAGTTCGACTTTATCTTTGCTGATCCTCCTTATGTATTGAAGGAAATACCAGAACTTCCGGACATGATTTTGGAACGCAATCTGCTGAAGGAAGATGGACTGCTTGTTGTTGAGCATGGAAAGGACCACGATTTCAGCCAGCATCCCCGCTTTGTTGAGCATCGTCATTACGGTAGCGTCAACTTCTCCTTCTTTCAGTAAGATTGTCTGCTAAATATGAAATGCTTCAGCCACATCGGTCGCGACCATGTGGCTGAAGCATTTCATATGTGATGTGGCTATGTTCTTTACCAGGGGCGCATCCCGCCGTTGCGTCCACCACCATATCCTCCTCCTGGGAATCCACCGCCAGGACCGCGTCTGTTGCCAGAACCTTGACTGCTTTTTCCGCCAAGCAGGTTCAGGCGGTATGATACGCGGAACATAACATACGAATAGATGGCATTTGTGTACGAGTCGGTACGTGATGTGGCAGAGATTGAACGTGAGATGTTGCTGCGTTCACCCAGAATGTCGTACCAATGCGCGCTGACGATGAGGTTCTTCTTTTTCAGGAAAGCATGTTGCAGACTGGCATTCCAGATGAGTTCCGTGGTGTTCATGCTTGCATCGGCATATCCCCTGCGGTAATTGGGACCTATGTCTGAACGCAGGGTTGTGCCCCATGGTGCAGTGATGGTGAAGTTACCCCCATAGTTGAAGTTCCATGAATCCATATTGGCTCTGGTGTTGTCCTCATTACGTGCATGTTGGTAGTTGAAGCTGCCGTTCACTCCCACCTCTATGGAACCTGTCTCGCCCCATTCTGTACGGTAGTTGAATCTTAGACTTGAGCCTATGCCCAGGTCCTTGGTTGTTGCTTTGTTGAGTTCTCCTCTTTCAAGTGCATTTTTGAAAAGGGCCTGCATGTCTTCTACTGTCTCTGGTGTCTTCAAGCCGTTGATGGCCGATGAGATGTATCCCACATTGTTGGAGTAGCGGATGTTGGAGTGCAGGTTCATGGAGAAGTGCTTGGCGGTATCCAGTGCCGTATTGAAACCTATATTGGCAGACGTATTCCAGTTGCCGTCTATGTTCATGGGTCGGCTGTATCTGTTACCTGTTTCTGCATCGTAGATGGTGGCAGACGATACGGAACGGTCAGTTGTGGAGTATGAGGCTCCTGCAGACCAGTTCATGTGCCTTTCTGTGTACGAACCGTTGTAGTTCATGTTCACACTGTTTGTCCAGCTACTCTCCAGTCCGGCATTACCCATGCTCACGTATTGTGGGTTGCTGTTGTCCATTACCTCTATCAAGCTGGTCATGCTGGGTTGCGACATGCGTCCGTTGTAGCGGAACTGCAACTGGCTGCCCTTGTTTATCTTCCAGCGGGCATGTATTCTCGGTGCCCAGTTGAATATGTTGCGCACAATGGTCGTGTCTATTTTGTTCTTCTCATAATCCATGTGTGTGGTCTGAGGTTGGAAGGATGCTCCGAAATTGAAGCGCAGTTCCTGTTCGTTCTCGAACTTGCGTGTATAGCGTAGCAGGAGTTGTGCATTGTGGTTGTACTCGTTATATGTGGCATATTGCGAGTTCTCCCTGTTCAGTAACCAGTTCAATGTATCCACTCCTGGAATGTATCCCATGTATAGCTGTTCGGCGGTAAGTGGTGTAAAACCGTTAATTTCGGGATGCTCTTCCAAAAGTTTATGCAGGTCGTACATGGAACGGTCGCTGTCCGAGAAACGGTATTGGAATTGATAGCTGCCTTGCAGGTTCATGTATTTTGTCAGCGGCTCAGTATAGCTCAGGCGTGTGTTGATGTTCCAGTTGGTGCTTGGACTTTCATTGAAGCGGTTGGTGTATGTTCTGGAGTCGGTCTTGTAATACCTGATGTCCGAGGAGTTCCATGATTCGCTTCCCGAATTAGAGTAGCTGCCGTTCAGGTTCAGTGTTATGTTTCTGCCAGGTTTGCCCAAACGGCGGTTAATCTGGAACCAGCCGTTGGCATTGTTGGAGGCATTGCGCGACATGCTGTTGTTCACATTGCTGTTTACCAGAATCTCCTCGTATATCTGGTGGTCGTTCTTTCCGTCATTGTCGGTATCTGTGGAGTCGTTGAATTCGGCAAGGGGAGATTCCATACCGGCCTCGTATGGGTCAGCATCAAATGTTACCGAAGCGCTCTGCGAGTCTGAACTGCCCTCAGAGTGTGAGTATGAGGGGCGGAAGATTATGTTGGTCATAGAGTCTGGCATCCATTCAAGGAACAGGTCGGCATTAAGGCCCCAGTTCAGGTTCTCGCTTGAACTCATGGAGTTGCTCCATGTGCTGCTGGTTCCCAACAGGAATGTCTCTGAGTTACTTCTTGAATAGTTCTCGCGGAAGGAACGGTTTGCCCTTACACTGCCGCCCAGTTTCAGCAGGCCTGCCTCATAGGGGCGCTTGCCGTTTTCCCATGCTACGTTCAGGCCTCCCATCTGGTTAGACACGATGCCGCCGCCATTGCTTGAGTTGTCTGTATTGGCAAAGAGAGCGAACTGGAGGTTGTCCAGGATTCGCATCACGTTCAGTCTGCCGGTGTATCTGTCTTGTGTGCCATAGCCTCCCTCTACGGTTACAAGCCACCCTTCTTTCATGCCCTTCTTTACGGTCAGGTCCAATACGGCTTCTTCCTCTCCGTCGTCAATGCCGGTCACACGGCTGTAGTCGCTTTGTCTGTCATAAGCCTTGATATTCTTCACCATCTTTGTGGGGATGTTCTTCATGGACAGTTTGGTGTCGTTGCCGAAAAACTCCTTGCCATCCACCATAATCCTTTTGATGGTCTTGCCGTTGTGTGTGATAGTGCCATCTTCGGCTATTTCTACGCCAGGCAATTTCTTTACCAGTTCCTCCAGTACGGCTCCTTCTGGCATGCGGAAGGCATCGGCATTGAAGACGAAAGTGTCCGCCTTCATTTCCACCTGTGCCAGTCTGGCTACGACATTAGCTTGCTGCATCAGCTTGGCATCTTCTGCCAAGGCTATGTTGCCAAGGTTTGTCTTCTCGGTCTTCTTGTTTAGCGTCAGGTTCTTCGTATAGGTTTTGAATCCCATATAGCTGATACGTAGGATATATTCTCCCCCTTTCTTTGGGGAGATAGTAAACAGACCATCATTGTTAGTTGCTGCACCGGTAACCTGTGTGCTGTCCTTGGCATTAAGTAGCAGTGCAGTGGCGCCAGGCAGAACCTCTCCGCTGCTTTGTTCCGTTACTTTGCCTGTGATGGTGAATTTCTGTGCCCAACTCTCCATGGGACATGCCAATAAAAGCAGTACCATTATGGGCAGGAAGACGAGTTTCTTGTTCATAAGGGGGGTGTAAAATGTGCGCATATATATTATAAGGACACGCGCGTGTGCAAATGGTTTAAATAAGGGCAGTAATTTGTGTGCTTTTACAAGCCATACAGAGAGTCTCTATTATATGGAAGCCATGACTCCTGTACTTTGTCAACTCTCCCTGTAATAGTCCAGCATCTCCTCTATCTCCTCCATTGATGCTATCTGATTTATGCGGATGTCGCCTATGCCACCCAGCAGGGTGAAGTTGATGCTGCTGCCATGGTTCTTCTTGTCGTGTGACATGAAGTCGCATAGCATATCGTAATGCTTGCACTCGTACAGGAACTTGCCGTAATGCTCCTTTACGTAGGCCTCCATCTGGTGCATCTCCTTGGCAGGGAAACCGCATTTGCGTGCACTCAGGTACAGTTCCATCAGCAGTCCCCATGCCACGGCATATCCGTGGAGCACGGTTCTTCCCTCCTTCAAGGCCAGACTTTCAATAGCATGTCCGGCAGTGTGACCCAGGTTCAGCGCCTTGCGTATGCCCTTCTCTGTTGGATCTTCGTTCACAATCTGTTCTTTGACGTTCACACTCTTTGCTACCAAGGTCTGTAGCGTGGCATAGTCAGGGGCGGATATGTCAAAGCACAGCAACTCTGCCCAGTCCTCCTTGCTGCTCAGCAAACCATGTTTCAGCATCTCGGCATAACCGGAAAGCAGGTTCTCTCTGTCCAGCGTGCGCAGGAAGGTACTGCTTAGTATCACGCATCGGGCACAGTTGAACACACCTATTTCGTTCTTCAGTCCACCAAAGTTTATTCCGGTCTTGCCGCCTACGGACGCATCAACTTGCGAGAGCAGGGTGGTGGGGATGTTTATGTAGGTCATGCCCCTCTTGAAGGTGCTTGCCGCAAAGCCGCCAAGGTCGGTAACCATTCCTCCTCCAAGGTTCACCATCAGCGAATGTCGTGTGGCCCCAGACTTCTGCAAAGCAGTCCATACTTTTGCCAGTGTTTCCAGTGTCTTGGCTTCGTCTGTAGGTGCTATCGTTATCACGATGGCATCCTTTATGACTGCATAGTCCTTCACCACAGGCCAGCACAGTTCCTTCGTAGTCGTGTCGGTCAGTACGAATAGTTTGTCATGTTCCACCTTGCCAATGGCTTCGGCAAGGCTCTGCTCCAGATTGTCGGCTATGATAATGTCCTGATTCACGGTCGTCTTGCTTTCTCTGGGTTACTTTGATGCTCGTACAATGTCCGCCCCTCTGTAATAGAACTTCAGAATGTCCTGATACGGATGTCCTTGTTGTCCCATTACGGCAGCGCCAATCTGGCACATGCCAACGCCGTGTCCCCAGCCTTTGCCGTTCAGAGTGAAGCCGGCAGGTGCTTCTTCGCCGTCCTCGTAGTAGGGAACTGCATCAAAGGCACTGGATAGCAGGTGCGTATCGCTCAGTGCACGCCTTATTTCCAGTTCCTTGCCTATGGTCATGGTGTGTTCTGTTCCCACAATCTTCAGTTTGCTCAGGTGACCGCCGGGACCACGCTCTATGGGAACCAGTTCCAATACCTTGCCAAAGTCAATGCTGTACCTGTCTTTCAGAAGTTTGGTTATTTCTTCCTGCTTGATACGCGTCTCCCAATTGTAGAAGTCAGCAGTTTCCTGGTCATAGGCATTCAGTACTCGCGCCAGCAGTTTCTGGTCGTATGTCTTGCAATACGGGTCCTCTATGCTTTGCAGATAAGGCTTGTGTATATTCTCCCAGGCATACTGGAACTCTTCTGTCTTGCCACCGCAACATTTGGAGAAGCGTGCGTCGCATATTTCGCCTTCGTACATCAGCACCTCTCCGCGTGTAGACGATACTGCCTCTTTGGCCTGTGCATTGGTGGCACGTGTTATGCCCTGGTATCTCTGGCAATGGTCGTCGGCACACACGTCAAAGATAGTGTGGTCCTCGCGGTCGTGCCAGCGCACTATCTCCTTGTCTGTCTTGGTAAAGGCAAAGAAGGCCTGATGCTTTTCGCCCAAAGACTTGCGCTTCTGTATCTGTGCCAGCAGCCAGCTTCTGCTTATCACGGCGGCGGCTTTCATGAATTCCATCGGGCAGTCGGCATTCATCTCGCTGGAGATGACACTGGTCAGGTAGTCTTCTACCGACAGTACGTTAATAGCCACAATCTTGTCTTCGTGCACCACCAGACGCAGAGTTCCTTGGAAGGTCTGCGATTCCTGGCGTTCCCAGTGGAATTGTATGCCTATGGTCACATTGTGCAGTGTGAAACTGGGTTCTGTGCCCTCGTCGTTTTCGGTAGGTCGGAAGGTCAGGTTGCGGTAGAGCTGGCCGTTCCAACGAATGGAACCGTCCTCCAGTACAACCTCCTGTTCTCCGCTTATGGTCTGTCCCTTGGCAGTGTATTCTCCGTTTATGCAGAAGTTCAGTTTCGTATCGCTCATCACGCCTACGGTAACTTCTGTCTCCTCTTCCATTTCATATCCCGGCAAGGTTTCTTCGCTTGGCGCTACTTCCTCCACAGGCTTCTTCTCCTCTTCTTTTGGAGCATCGGTCAGTTCCTCTATGATGGGCATAATTTCCTCCTCGGTCATGGTCACCTCCTTTAGTATTTCGGCATACCACTCCGGAGTCACATTGCGGAAGTCCTCCTCGCGTGGGGTTATCAGCAGGCCGCCCATGTCCAATGCGCCCGGCGATACCACCAGTTTGCCCTCGCCTTCAGCGTAGTAGCAGTCGGGACGATGCTTCTTTCTGGGGAATATCAGTGTAACGATCTCGTCTTCTCTGCCTATGCCACCTTCTTGGCGCCATGAGATAAGGTTTATTCTTGGTTCGCTCTCCTCGCCAATGATGGGCAGAGCCTGATAGAGTCTCTGGCATAGTATGCTGTCTGTCTCGGCAGGCAGGCTTCGTATCACGAACACAGGGCAAACGTATCCCTCCAGCAGGTACAGTCCGCAGGTGTCGCTCGTATTGCCGGCTTCCTGCATGGACACGGCATGCGCTCCTGTCAGCGGATATATTTTGCGCAGGTAGTTCTCGTATATCTTCCAGTCGCGCTCTATGGGTACTATTCCCCTCTGTCCAGCTTGCAGGTGCATGTGGTCGGGGCATGATGCTCCGCACATGGAACCGTTGTAGAAGATTATCTGGCCAGGCATTGTCCATGCCATGTGACGCATTGTGCCGAAGTGCGTCCAGATGGACTGTGGTGTATGGCGCCTTGATGGAATGGTAAAGTGCTGGGGCAGGATGGGGTAGGGGTTCACCAGTATCTGGTAGTGCTTCTCCATCTTCAGCGAGCGCTGCTCCTTGGGGCGGTTGTGGTCACACAGGAAGCAGGGGCGCTCCTTTATGTCCTTGGCTTCTATGCTTGCACCGGTGGAGACTATGCGTGCAGGGTTCCATTGCACGGCCAGTGTGTTCTCTGCCAGTCCGCGCTTGCCCTCAGTTTCTTCCTCCGGGGTGTGGACGGCCAGTTCGCGTGTCTGCACCTTGCTCAGGTCTTCATAGCTCTTGCGTGCAAAGTCCCAGTTCTCCAGTTCGCTCTGGAAGAACTCTTCCACCTCCTCGGCATTCACCTCGTGCTGCCACAGGGCATTCAGCAGGCAGCGTGCCTGTATTTCCTGGGTTCGGAGCTGGTCCTTGTATTGGTTGTTGCGGTTTATCTTTTCCTGGCTCAGGGCAGCATCGCTGTTGCCCTCCCAGCGTCGGCACAGGTACACCTCGTCGTATATGCGCCCAATGCGGTACCTACGGCTTATCATCAGCCCCAGGGCATAGTCTTCGCCATAACTGGTGTTCGGTATCTGCAGTTCTCTCAGTACGGGGGTGTAGAAAGCACGTGGTGCTCCCAGTCCGTTTATTCTCAAAGCGTTGTTTCTGCCGTTCTGTGGTGTCCATTCCCTGTGGTCTATGAGTCCTGGCGGCAAGGTTTCCAGTTGGAAGTTGCACATCCTGTAACTGCCTATCACCATAGCGGCATTCTCTTCAATGAACATGTCCACCATCCTTTGCAGAGTGTCCTCGCCGCTATACAGGTCGTCGCTGTCCAGCTGCACCACAAAGCGTCCCACCCTTTCGTCGTGTACCGCCATGTTCCAGCATCCGCCTATGCCCAGGTCATCGCGCTCGGGCACTATGTGTATCACCCTTGGGTCGCCAGTGTATTTCTCTATGATTTCCGACGTGCCGTCCGTGGAACCGTTGTCCACCACCATCAGGTTGTACGCAAAGGTGGTCTTCTGCATCAGCACGCTCTCTATTGCGTCGGCTATAGTACGGGCACGGTTGCGCACGGGTATCACCACGGTAGCCTCCACATGGAAGTTGTTGCTGTCCTCAAACTTTATGGTGTCAAACTCCCCGGCATGCATGTAGGCATTGATGGCTCTGAGGTGTCTGGTGCAAGCCCTTTCCAGTTCCACCTGGCGTGCACGGTTCCTGGGATCTACATAGTCAAACTGCTTCTCTCCGGACAGGCGTGTGTCTGTCTCCACCTCTGTGTAGAGGAACTCCTGCACGTGCACCGGCAACTTATCTCTGGACAGGAACAGACGCAGGTCGTACAGGGCGGCAAAGTGATATCGGTGCAGGTTCTCCTGGGCGATGTAGCGCTTCAGTCCCTCTGTGCTTATCAGCAGCAGGCTGCCCATTTGGAAATCGTCCCTCACGCTGCCCAACTGATAGTCAATCAGTGGCATTGCCTGACGCTCTCCTGTGGGAAGGGCAATGTGGTGGTCGGCATAAAGCATCAGTGCACCGTGGTCCTTGGCAATGGTAAGCATGCGGTCCAGCGCATGGTATCCCAGTTTCAGGGTGTCGTATTTGGTGTAAAGCAGCACGTATGGTGCTGTTGCCGTTTCGGCAATGTATTTTATTGTTTTGGTGCTGCCTATGCTTTCTGTCAGGTGGTATATGTTGGCAACGTTGCTGTCACTCCTCAAAGCATTTTCCGTTGCTTGTCCCTGTTGCTCGTCGCTCCAGGCAATAAAGCAGTCTATGTAGATCTTCATATTTGTGTGTAGTTTTGTGCAAATATACATAAAATATGTGTAAAAGAGAAGTAATGTGTTCGTTTTCGGATGCAACAATCAAGTTTACCATTGTCATTCTTGCGGTTTTCGCTAAATTTGCACCGTGAAACTGCACATATTCAATCCCGAGAACGATATGGCCCTGGCCAATGGTTCGCCCGGTTACACTCCACCTGCCAATATCCGTGCCTACCGTCGTCAGCATTGGGAGCTGCCCCGCAAGTGGGCCGCTCCCGAGGATGTTGTATGGGATGGAGAAGCAGGATTGGGGTATCTTTTCAGAGATGAGGCTAAGGCACCGGAGATTTGCCCCTGGGGATGGTCTCCTGCCTTGGTGCACGAACTGGAACTTGCAGGTGTGCCCAGGCGATTGATGCCCTCCAGGGAGTGGCTGGATAAACTCCGCATTCTTTCCGGCCGCCAGAGTACGGTGCAGGTGCAACGTGTTCTTGGGCTTGATGCAACGTGTTGCGATAGCCTTGACGACGTGTTGTCGTGCCTCTCGCAATGGGATGCGGTTATTATGAAGTCTCCATGGAGCAGCAGTGGCAAGGGCCTGATGCAGACAGACAATCCCAATTGGCAGGGATGGGTGGAACGTGTCCTTCGTCAGCAGGGCTGTGTCATAGTGGAGCGTCTTCTGGAAAAGAAGCAGGATTTTGCCATGGAGTTTTGGATGAGGGGTGGTAAGGCAGAGTATGTAGGTTTGAATGTCTTTCGTACAGATGCCCATGGACATTTCTTGGAAAATATCAAAGGTTCTGAACAGGAAAAGGAGGATTGGCTGTCTGCTTTGCTGAAGGCTCCAGAGTCGCTTGGCAACATTCGTGGCTGGTATCAGGAACGTTTGCCTCGGTTGGCGCCATGGTACGAGGGGCCTGTAGGTGTGGACATGCTTGTTACATCCGGCGGAAATCTGCATCCCTGCATAGAGATAAACTGGCGCATGACCATGGGGATGGTGGCGGTGTTGGAGGGTTGAACGTTGAACGATGAATGTTTGACGAAAGTTCTGTGAATTCCGTTCTGCGAAACCTGCAAAACCAAAAAGAGAATCCATCTTGTGATGAATCCTCTTTTCTTCTGTTGGGCTACCCGGACTCGAACCAGGAAAGGCAGGACCAGAATCTGCAGTGTTACCATTACACCATAGCCCAATCAATATGTTAGCGTCAAGGTTTGTCTTGCATGCAAGCGCTGTTCCTTGTTTGCGAGTGCAAAGGTAAGGCCTTTTTCTGATATGACCAAACATTTTCGTGAAAAAAAGCAAAAAAAGATGCCAATTCGATGCAATTCTTTGCTTACGACCTCTAAAAGTCGTACCTTTGGAGCTCAATAATATATATATAATGTATAAAGCAGGAAAACATAAGTTGCTTGATTCCATTATCGATGGCATTCAAGACAAGAAGGGCCACGATATAGTAGTTGTAGACCTCAGCGGCATAGAAGATACCATATGCACATACTTTGTGATTGCGCAGGGTGGCAGCCCCACTCAGGTTCATGCTTTGGCCATGAGTGTTGGCGACAAGGCCCGTGAGGTTTGCGGAGCACGCCCCTTGGCAGTAGACGGTTTGCGCAACAGCAATTGGGTGGCAATGGACTATGCAGACATTATTGTACATATATTCCTGCCCGAAGAGCGTGCTTTCTACGATATAGAGCATCTGTGGGCAGATGCAGAAATTACAGAGATACCAGATTTGGATTAGTTTAAGTCTACAGTTATGGCTAATAACAACAAGAAACAGAAGTCCTCTTTCAACTTTACCTGGGTATATCTTATTATCCTTGCCGTTCTGGGCTTCCTGTTTATAACGGGCGATGCCGAATCGCTGACACCTTCCTCAACCAAGGAGGTCAGTTACACCGAATTCCAGAATTGTGTGCGCAAGGGTTATGGCAAGGAACTCCTGGCCAACAAGGACAAGGGTACTGCCGTACTGCAACTCCTTCCAGAGCATTATCGTGATGTTTTTCCCGGAACCAATGACTTCAAGGGCCAGAAGCCTTCCGTCATTACCCAGTATCCCAGTTCCGACAAGTTGGACGAGTTCATGGAGGCAGAGCGTGCCAATGGCAACTTCAATGGTGAGGTGCGCTACGAGCATGAGGTGGATTCTCCCTGGTGGAGTTTCCTCATCAACATTGGTCCCATGCTCCTGCTCGTGTTCTTCTGGATATTCATCATGCGCCGTATGAGCGGAGGCGGTTCTTCCAACGGTGATGCCGGTGGCGGTCCCATGGGAATTTTCAATGTGGGCAAGAGCCGTGCGCGTCTCATTGAGAAGGAGGATGCCAAGGTTACGTTCAAGGACGTTGCCGGCCAGGAGGGTGCCAAGCAGGAAGTACAGGAGATTGTTGATTTCCTGAAGAACCCTGCCAAGTACACCGAACTGGGTGGCAAGATACCCAAGGGAGCACTGCTCGTAGGTCCTCCGGGAACAGGTAAAACTCTGCTTGCCAAGGCTGTAGCAGGCGAGGCCGACGTGCCTTTCTTCTCCATGAGCGGTTCTGACTTTGTGGAGATGTTTGTTGGCGTTGGCGCCAGCCGTGTCCGCGACCTCTTCCGCAAGGCCAAGGAGAAGAGCCCCTGCATCATCTTCATCGACGAGATAGACGCCGTAGGCCGTGCCCGTAGCCGTAACATCAGCACCGGTGGCAATGACGAGCGCGAGAACACGCTGAACCAGTTGCTCACCGAGATGGACGGTTTCGGTACCAACAGCGGTGTCATCATCCTGGCCGCTACCAACCGTGCCGACATTCTGGACAAGGCTCTGCTTCGTGCCGGACGTTTCGACCGACAGATACACGTTGACCTTCCCGATGTGAACGAGCGCCGCGCTATCTTCGAGGTGCACCTGCGTCCCATCAAGAAGGCCGATGACCTTGACCTTGATTTCCTTTCACGCCAGACCCCAGGTTTCTCTGGTGCCGACATTGCCAACGTCTGCAACGAGGCTGCCCTCATTGCTGCCCGCCATGGCCATAGCACCGTGTCCAAGGAAGACTTCCTTTCTGCCGTGGACCGCATAATCGGAGGTCTGGAGAAGAAGACCAAGGTGATGACCGTCGATGAGAAACGCACCATAGCCCTTCACGAGGCTGGCCATGCCACCGTGAGCTGGCACCTGCAGTATGCGAATCCTCTTGTCAAGGTTACCATCGTCCCCCGTGGCCGTGCCTTAGGCGCTGCATGGTATCTGCCCGAGGAGCGACAGATTACCACCAAGGAGCAGATGCTTGACGAGATGTGCGCCACCTTGGGCGGACGTGCCGCCGAGGAGCTCTTCACCGGTCACATCTCCTCCGGTGCCATGAACGACCTCGAGCGTGTCACCAAGCAGGCCTATGGCATGATTGCCTACATGGGCATGAGCGACAAGTTGCCCAACCTCTGCTATTATAATAATGACGAGTATCAGTTCCAGCGCCCCTATAGCGAGGAGACCGCCCGCCAGATAGATGCCGAGGTTCAGCGCATGATAGCCGAGCAATATGCCCGTGCCAAGGCGCTGCTCGCCGAGAAGAGCGAGGGTCATGCCCAGCTTTCTCAGATATTGCAGGAGCGTGAGGTAATCTTTGCCGAGGACGTGGAAAACATCTTTGGCAAGCGCCCTTGGGCCAGCCGCACCGAAGAACTGCTGGATAGCGAACCTACACCCGAAATACCATAACTCCCTATCAACCCTAAGGCCTCTAAGGTTCCTTAAAGTCCCTAAGGTCAATAAAACAAATTGAAATGAAAAATCTCATCCTCCGTACCATCACCGGTGCTGCCTTTGTGGCGATATTGGTAGCATCCATCGTTTATAGTCCCTTCACATTCGGCGCACTCTTTGCCGTAGTTTCTGCGCTCTCTACTTTAGAGTTCTGCAATATTGTCAACAAGCAGGAGGGCGTTCGTGTCAACACCTTCATGTGCGCCATAGCAAGCATATTCCTGTTCATGGCATTGTTCGCCTACAATTGTGGCTATGCCAATGTGCTGATAATGCCTTCGTCCGTATTTCTGCCCTATGTGGCAGTACTCATCTACCTGCTTGTTGCACCGCTGTATTTTGGCAGGCAGACAGCCCTGCAGTCATGGGCATACACGATGATGTCCCAGCTCTATGTCGCTCTGCCTTTTGCCCTGCTCAATTCCATAGCCTTTGTTCCCTATCCCATGGGACCTCTTGGTACGGCCTATGTCTTCATGTATCCTTTGGCTGTGTTCCTGTTCCTCTGGAGCAGTGATACTGGAGCCTATTGTGTTGGTTCCCTTTTGGGCAGGAAAATACCCTACAAGCTGTTCCCCAGTATTTCGCCCAAGAAGTCATGGGTGGGTAGTGTAGGTGGTACTCTTCTTGCTCTTGGTGTGGCGGCGATAGTTGCCCGTTTCGAACCCTCTCTCACTTTGCCACAGTGGATGGGCTTTGCCCTTGTTGTTGCCATCTTCGGCACATGGGGTGACCTTGTGGAGAGCCAGATCAAACGTCAGCTTGGCATCAAGGACAGTGGTAACGTGCTCCCCGGCCACGGAGGCTTTCTGGACCGCTTCGATAGTAGTCTCCTTGCAATCCCTGCATCCTTGGTGTACATCTACACCATCTGGAGCATGTAGTAAACTCATCATTCTTATAGATACCCTATTTTGGTCCTCCCGAGGACAGACGCCCGTCCTCGGGACGTCAAGCCTTTGCCCTCGGGAGGACCGGCCTTTGTTCTCGGGAGGACCAAAATGCAACCCTCGGAGCGTGTGTCTTTTCCTGATTTCAGTAGACGTTTTTTTGCTTCATTAGCTGAAAAGATTTACACCTTTTCTCTATCCATACTGTTGATGTTTACGGTATCCTTGATTCCATGCTGTTGTTGTTGACACTTTCGCTCAGATGGGAC
>JAGBYI010000178.1 GCA_017628845.1 Bacteroidaceae bacterium | reverse complement strand
TCTGGCTCCTCAGCCTGTGTGCCATTGTTGGGCTTGCAGCAGGCAAAAGCGCCTGCTACAAACACCAATAATAGGGATACTATCCAATTGCTCGTTTTCATCTTCCTTGTATTTGTGCTGCAAGACTCAGCGGTGTAACCGCAGTGTCTGTTACCTTGATATAATACTCGTTGGTTGCCTCAACAGCTTTGATATTATAGTCTGCCAATTGTGCGCCGGCATTATTGTTGAAGATCAGATTGTACTCATCGCCCACAAAACCAGTGATCTGGGTGTGCAGCAGTGGCAAGTTGAGCATAGCTGTGGATTCCATGTCTGCAACCACAGCACCTGGCCAACCGCCAAACACCTCTTTGCTGCCCCATGCGTAGAGGTGCAATGGGGTAAGTGTCTCTGTGGCACTATAAATCCAGAGGTCAATGGTAGCTTCTTCTTTGGGTTTGGCTTGTGGGTCAAACCATAGCACGTCGCCTGGATTAGCAGGATCGGCAATGAGTTGTGCACCTTCGCTGGTGAGATAGAGGTAGATGTTCTCTCCGATGGTATAGGCATAGTCAGCCAACTGGCTAGCGCCATTGTTGCTGAAGATCAGGTTTTCGTTCAAGCCCGCATTCGCTGCACCCATATCATAATACATATAGGTATAGTCGCCAATCTTCTCCGTGCCGGTCACTGCCATACCTGGCCAACCGCCATTCAGGTCGTTCACATCGCCCCACATATAGAGGGTCGTGTTCATGCCCCACTCCAAACCATCCAACACATACACTACCGCACCGTCATGCTCCACGGTATTGTCCATCTTGAGTTTCTCGATGGTGCCTTCCGCGGTGATGTGCAAGTAGATAGGTTCGCTGCTGGAGAACACCACTGGACCGTAATCCGCCAACTGGTTAGCACCATTATCAGAGAAGATGAGTGTCTCGCTCAGACCCTCGTTGTCGGCGCCTATGTCGAAGTACTTGAGCTCCATGCCGTTGATGGTCTCTGTGCCGGTCACTGCCATACCTGGCCAACCGCCATTCAGGTCGTTCACGTCGCCATACATATAGAGGTTCAGCTGACCAAAACCACTCTCATCCAGTACATATACCACCGCACCATCGTGCTCCACTTGCTCTCCTTCGGTGCTAAAATACGATGCCCAACGGTCTGCCCACACATTATACATCTGACCAACACTCGCGGTCAATGTATGCGTAGCTGGCTCGCCCTTGATGGTGTATTCCAGACCCGATTTCTTGCTCACAAAACTGAAGCCATCAGCCAAGGTCTTACCCTCTACAAAGTCGCCTGGGAAGAGGTAGATACCCCATTTCTTGTCGGAGTTCTCAGCTTTCTCCAACTGCCATGCCACATTGCCGATAACCGTTTTCTCGTCCATGCCGTTGAAAGCACCGATGATATAAATCTCCTCATCCACAGCGGTGCCGATAGGCGCAATCAGTTCGATGAGAATAGCATTCTCCAACACCTTAAATTGCTGTTGCTCGTGGTCGAATACTATTTGTTCCTGTTGGCAGCTTGCAAACAACAATGCCATGCATGCCATCATTGATATTATATACTTTTTCATATTATTTTAGTTTAAAGTTTAAAGTTGAAAGTTTAAAGCTTAAAGGCGCGGAATATGCGGCTTTCGCCGCTCGCCTTTAACCTCTAACCTTTAACCTAATTAATAGTTCGGATTCTGTTGTAATGCTGGATTAACACTCAATGCACTGGCTGGCAATGGGAACCACTCATATTTGCGGTCACGCTTAGCAGGATAGCTGAAGCCGTCATCCGATGTGCGGCCAAAGAACCACCATTGTCCTTGGGTGAACTTGTCAAAGCGACGCAAGTCGGTACGGCGACGACGACCCTCGCTGAGGAACTCTTGTCCCCATTGGTCGAGCATCCATATTTCGTCGATGGTCTTGATACGACCATAGTCCTTTGCATCGGTCTCGTTCTTGAAGTAACGCTTGCGCACTTGCAACACCAATTGCTCAGCGGCAGGTGCATCGCCAGCACGCAGTTTACATTCTGCCAACGTGTAATACACCTCTGCCCAACGGAACTCCACATCATCGATGTCTTGGAAATCCTTGCCCTCGCTCTCAGGATAGATAGGATAACGCACCAAACGCACACCCGAGTTGGTTTGTCCCCAACGAGG
>JAGBYI010000177.1 GCA_017628845.1 Bacteroidaceae bacterium | reverse complement strand
CTGGCCGAAGTAGTTGTCCAGCATGCCCTGCACGTCCTTCTTCCAGATGGGGTTGATCTTCTTGGCGTTGCTTGTAGCGATAGCCTTGATGTAAGCCTCCATGGGGGGGAAGAAGTTGGGGAAGTTGAACAGAGAGTCACCATCGGGGGTGATGGGGTAGGGCATGATACCCTCGGGGATGAAACCGTAGCGCTCCATGCAGAAGATGGCATCGTAGAAAGAACCGCCCTGGCTGAAGCTTGCGTCACCATGAGTGCGTACGTTGCGGTCGGCACGGTCGGTATAGGTCTTGCTAACGAGGAAAGACTCGCACAGGTCGATGTCGGTCTTGCTGGGGTCCTTCTTCAGTACCTCGCTCTCCAGGAATGCAAGAGCAGAGTAGCTCCAGCAGGTACCGGAGTTGTTCTGGTTCTTGATGCTGGTTACGGGGTTCTCCAGCACGGTTGTGAACACGAGAGAATCGGCAGGAACTTTCTTGGCGTCCTGAGCCATTGCGGGCAGAGAGCATACTGCTGCTACTGCCATTAAGAGAAACTTGTTCATTGGTTTATGTATTTAATTGGTTTGTGTTTGCTGTTTTTTGATAGGAATTCTTAGGCTTTCTTAGGTCTTCCTAGGTTTTCCTAGGCGGTCCTAGGTAATCCTAGGTAATTCTATGTAATTCTATGTAATCCTAGGCGGTCCTATTGGGCTGCTTGGCCTTGGATGAACTCCTCCACGTCGTTGATGTGGTAGGGGATGAGCTTGTCGCCGATGAAGCGGCAACCGTCCTTGGTGATGAGAATGTCGTCCTCCAAGCGTATGCCGCCGAAGTCCTTGTAGGTCTCCAGCAGGTCGTAGTTGATGAAGTCCTTGTGCAGGCCCTTTGCCCTCCAATCGTCTATGAGGGCAGGGATAAAGTATATGCCGGGTTCGTCGGTCATCACCCAGCCTTCCTGCAGGCGACGGCCACAACGCAGGCAGTTGGTGCCGAACTGTTCCAGATTGGGACGTGTCTCCTCGTCGAAGCCCACGTAGATCTGTCCCAGACCTTCCATATCGTGCACGTCCATGCCCATCATGTGGCCAAGGCCGTGAGGCAGGAACATGGCATGTGCACCTTGGCGCACTGCCTCTTCCACGTCGCCCTTCATGAGGCCAAGTTCCTTCAGGCGTGTTGTCATCAGACGGCAAACGTCCATGTGCACGTCCATCCACTTCACGCCGGGTGCTGCTACAGAGAGAGCCAGGTCATGGCATTCCTCCACGATGCTGTATATCTCGCGCTGGCGCTGGGTAAAGCGTCCGCCGATGGGAGTGGTACGGGTATGGTCGGAGCAGTAGTTCTCGTTGGTCTCAGCACCACAGTCGCATAGGAGCAGACGGCCCTCTTCCAGAGGTGCCGGACTTGGATAGCCGTGCATAATCTCGCCGTGCATAGTTACGATGGGCGAGAACGATACCATGCAGCCCTTTGCCGATGCTATGCCCGAGATGCGTCCGCATATCTCCTGTTCTGTGATGCCGGGGCGTGCCATCTTCATGGCGGTGGTGTGCATCTCATAGCCTATGGCGCAGGCACGCTCTATCTCCAGGATTTCCTCTGCCGACTTCACTGCACGCTGGTCGATAACAGCCATGATAAGTTCCAGGCTTGCCTTTGCACGCTGCTCGGAGGGATGTATGCCTGTGAGATCCATCAACTGGATCATCAGATCGTGGCGATAAGGGGGCAGGAAGTGTACCTTGCGACCCTGAGCAACGGTCTTGTCGATGAGTTCCTTCAACTTTGCCATAGGAGCAGAGTTGGCTACACCACTTTGTGCAGCCATGTCGGCTACGCTGTCAACACTGCCGAACCATACGATGTCCTCAATGTCTATGTCGTCGCCGATGAGCCACTCCTTATTCTCGTCGGTGTCAATCACACCCACCAGACCTTCGCGGTGCTGGCCGAAGTAGTACAGGAAGGAACTGTCCTGACGGAAGCGGTAGGCATTGGCAGGGTAGTTGACGGGCGACAGGTTGTTGCCCATCAGCACGATGAGGCCCGACTGGATGCGCTGGCTCAGTGCCTGGCGACGTTGTATGTATGTATCTTTACTGAATAGCATTTGTGTATGTGTTTCTTGGTTGATCTAAACTGCTTTCTTGTGCAAATATAGCAATTATATTTGTAAATCCAATGCCTCTCGTATTAAATAATGTAAAGCAGGTCGTGATTTACCATCCTGTCTGCTCCCATGAGGTCATGCTGTACCATGGGGTGAGCCTGAACTGGGCATTCCAACCCTTGGCGTCGTATTTCTCGTTAGGTATGTTCATTGATATGCCGCCGTAGTGTTCTGGGTCCTGCATGGTGCGGTGGAAGGGGCCGTAGTTTTTGCCGTAGCTGTCTCTGTAGCTGCTCTCCCAGCTCTCTGCCCATGTAGGGTAGAGGATGGTCTTCTTCCATGCTATTTCCCATGCAGCGAAGTCCTCCTCGCTGAGAGCGCGGTACATGGCCGAGCGCATGTCGTAGGGTACGGGCATGGTGTTCTGTGTACTGGATGAGGTGCCAAAGGCAGGGGCATAGATCTGTATGCCCGCTGTCCTGGGCATGTCTTCTTTGTTGAAAGCCGATGGTATGTACTTTGCCGTTTCAGTGCAGAAAGCGGGGAAGTCGGCACATGAGACAGCAGAAAGCAATACGCCCTTGCTTGTCCCGTAGTAAGATGCATAGCCATTTATGATGCTCTGCGGATTGACTTGGCACAGGGCTCCCATTATATGGTGGTAGGGCGCGCCCTCGCCGGGTATTTCAGTTGGCGAACCAATGATGTAGGGGGTGTGCTTGTATAGTTGCGATGCCACTTCCACGCTCTGCATGTAGCAGGCGTCGAAGAAGATGTATTCCATACGTGGCAAGGAGACAAGTATGTCGGACAGTTCGTTGATGTTAAGCCAGTTGCCTATGTCTGAATCGGTATTATTGTTGTTATCCACGATGATGGCACGGGATTTGTTGGGGTCGTCCATCCATCCGCTTCCGTGGCTCCATAGTACCAGCGAGTATTTCTCGGATGGGAACTCCTGGATTATCTCTTTCAGAATGTTCTCCATATTGGCTGGGTCTGCGCTGTCCATCTCGTTCGGGTATTCTTTCCAAGTGGTCATGCCCTGTTGGGTTATGTGGTATATTATAGGTTTTAGCTTGGCATCTCTGTAAACGACCACCTGGCAGTCTTCGGGGATGTCGTGAGCCGCCTTTTTCATTTCGTTCAGGTCTTCAAGGGAGAGATCCGGGTGGTGTAGTGTTTCTGCCAGAGAGTTCTCTGCGCCCATGTACACTATCACGGTGTTGCCCTTCAGTTTTTCTCCTGGTTGGGGTAAATCGTCATTGCATGATGCGAGAGTTAGGAACGTCAGTGCAACGCCGAGAATGAAAAGGGCGGAATGGTGTATCTTTCTCATGTCTTTATGAATTTAATGCGTGCAAAGTTAGGATAAATAAATGAGAATACGGGCATGTGTGCGAGATAAAATATGTGTTGCCTCCTTTTTTCCTGTTTGGCGCTTCCCGAGCCTGCGCCAGTCCTCCTACTATGAGGACAGCAGTCCTCGTTAAGAGGACTCGGGTTCTTGTGTGGGAGGATCCGTCTTTGACGGGGGCGGGCTTGTTTCGCGTAAAAGTGGCATGTGTATATAATAAAAGGTATGCCGGCTACGTTATAGGTATGTATGCAATGGGCTGATAGGATAAAACGTATCAGGATCACGCTGATAGTGGTGGCGGTGCTGCTTAGTGTGGCGTCGCTGGTAGTGAGCCATTATCTGGTGCGTGACCTGAAACGCGAAGAACAGGTGAAGATGGAGACGTGGGCCGAGGCCATGCGCTCTCTGGGCGAGGCCGACTCGGATGCCGACCTGTCCCTGGTGCTGAAGGTGCTGAATAGCAACAACACCATACCCGTCAGGGTGGTGGGCAGCGATGGCAGGGTGCAGTTGGAACGCAACATGGAAAGCCGTGACGAGCAGCCGCCTCATTCCATACGTATAGCCCTGTCCGAGGATGAATGGCTGGAGGTCTACTATGCCGACTCGCTTCTGCTACGTCGCCTGGCTTTGTGGCCTTATGTGCAGTTGGGCATAGTGTCCATCTTCGTGATAGTGGCCGTATACGCTTTGCTCAGCAGCAAGAAATCGGAGCAGAACAAGGTGTGGGTGGGCCTGTCCAAGGAAACGGCACATCAGTTGGGTACTCCCATCAGCAGTCTGATGGCATGGGTGGAAGTGCTCAAGGAGACATATCCAGACGATGCCCTCATACCGGAGATGGGGCGCGACGTAGAGCGCCTCCAGCTCATAGCCGAGCGTTTCTCCAAGATAGGTTCACTGCCGGAACTGAAGAGTGCGGATGTGTGCGAGGTAATAGGGCACGTGGTGGACTATATCCGGTGTCGTGCCAGCAACCGTGTCGTAATTACGGCAGACCTGCCCGAGGGTAGGGTAGAGGTGCCTCTGTGCGCTCCTCTGTTTGAATGGGTGGTAGAGAACCTGTGCAAGAATGCCATAGACGCCATGGATAGCAAGGGAAGCATAGCCATAACCGTAAGGAAAGAGGCCTACATGTGTTCCATCGAGGTGTCCGACACCGGCAAAGGCATTCCGGCAAGCAGGTGGGACACCATCTTCCTGCCAGGCTATACCACCAAGTCGCGCGGATGGGGGCTGGGGCTCTCCTTGGCCAAGAGGATAGTGGAGGAATATCACCGCGGACGTATCTATGTGAAGAGCAGTGACCCTGCTGTCGGTACTGTTTTCCGTATAGAATTGAACTCGTAAGACGAAGATTTAGAACAATAAAGAAAAAAATACTCTGTAATCTTGGCGGATTTCAGTAAAAAGTCGTATCTTTGCACCCCGATGGATAGAGTGGACGGCTATAAAGTGGACCTGAAGGGTATGACAGAGGATGCTGTGTCGCATCGCTGGCATCTGACAGACGACTTCTTCTCCGCCGTTCATGGGCCGGAAATTGAATCCGGACAAGTTGACGTGGCACTGCGGGTGAAACGTACATCCGAGACCTTTGATCTGGATTTCCAGTTTGAGGGGATGGTGAATGTGGAGTGCGACCGTTGTCTGGAACTCATGACTCAGCCCATCCAGGGAGAATGCAGCCTGAGGGTAAGGCTGGGCGAGGAGGATGACGATGACGGTGAACTTATTACCGTAGCGGAGAATCCAGGCGTCTTGGACTTGTCCTGGCATTTGTATGAAATGCTGGCATTGGTAATACCCATGCGCCACGTTCATCCCGAAGGGGAATGCAATGCTCAGGTAATCGGAAGGCTCAATGCCACCGGCAAAGAGAAACCCACAGACCCACGATGGGCTGCACTGGAACAGTTGAAAACAAAAACTAATAAATAAAGATAAAACAAAATGGCACATCCTAAAAGAAGACAGTCAAAGACTCGTACTCTCAAGAGAAGAACCCATGACAAGGCAGTAGCTCCTGCATTGGCAGTATGTTCAAACTGCGGTGAGTTCTACGTTTATCACACCGTATGCCCCGCTTGCGGTTACTACCGTGGCAAGTTGGCTATTGAGAAGGAGGCTTAATTTTATCAGCCAACCTAAACTTGGTTTTGAATAAAAGCCGTAGAAGCACCTGCACTCGTTGCGGATACTCTACGGCTTTATTTATCTTTATATCTGTCGCGCACGCGCGTATATATTTAATATGTAAGTCCTCTGGCTTGACCGGAAGGCGAAACTCGCGCAAGGAATGGTATGCCAAGCGCAAGGCCATACAAGAAGCGGAAGACAACGAATAAAACATAAAAGGATTACGATAGATGGGCATAGATGTCAAGCAAGGCCATAAGGCAGGTTTTGTGAATATTGTGGGAAATCCCAATGTGGGCAAGTCAACGCTCATGAACTTGCTTGTGGGCGAGCGCATAAGTATAGCCACGTTCAAGGCACAGACCACACGCCATCGCATTATGGGCATACTGAACACCCCCGAGATGCAGATATGCTTCTCAGATACTCCGGGTGTGCTTAAGCCTAACTACAAGTTGCAGGAACAGATGCTCCAGTTCTCCGTGTCAGCCTTGCAGGATGCCGATGTGCTTCTGTATGTTACGGACATGGTGGAGACACCCGACAAGAACAGCGACTTCATAGAGAAGGTTCAGCACATGAAGGTGCCCATCATCGTGGTCATCAACAAGATAGACCTCAGCAATCCGCAAGCCCTGCAGGCCAAGTACGACGAATGGCACCAGATACTGCCCCAGGCAGAAGTAATGCCAATCTCTGCCTTGCATCGTTTTGGCGTTGACCAGTTGCTCGGTCGCATCAAGGAGTTGCTGCCGGAGTCTCCGGCTTATTTCGACAAGGACCAGTGGACAGACAAGCCTGCACGTTTCTTTGTCAACGAGATAATCCGCGAGAAGGTGCTACTCTATTACGACAAGGAGATACCATACAGCGTGGAGGTTGTTGTGGAGTCCTTCAAGGAAACAGAGAAGAACATCCACATCAATGCCGTAATCTATGTGGAGCGCGACTCGCAGAAGGGTATTATCATAGGTCACAAGGGCGTTGCCCTGAAGAAAGTGAGCACCGAGGCACGCAAGTCCCTGGAGAAGTTTTTCGGCAAGAGCATCTATCTGGAAATCTTCGTCAAGGTGGACAAGGACTGGCGCCAGAGTGCCAAGGCCATGAAGCAGTACGGCTACGACCTCGGCGACTAACCTCCCCTAAGGCCCCTAAAGTCCCTAAAGACTCTAAAGCCTCTAAAGCCCCCCTTAAATACTAACCCCCAAAAGCAAATAGCACAACGATGTCAAATTTAGTAGCGATAGTAGGAAGACCCAATGTCGGCAAGAGCACACTGTTCAACCGACTCACTCAGACGCGCCATGCCATAGTAAGTGACGAGGCAGGAACCACACGCGACCGCCAGTATGGCAAGTGCGAGTGGGGCAAGAACGAGTTTTCCGTAGTGGATACCGGCGGATGGGTAGTAAACAGCGATGATATATTCGAGGAGGAAATCCGCAAGCAGGTACAGTTGGCAACAGACGAGGCCGATGTTATCCTGTTCCTCGTGGACGGTCATAATGGTGTAACCGACCTTGATGAGGCCGTGGCAGGCATCCTGCGCCGTACCAAGAAACCCGTAATACTGGTTTGCAACAAGGTGGACAACAACGAGGTGTACCTGGCTGCAGAGTTCTATGCCCTTGGCCTTGGCGACCCTCATTGCATCAGTGCCGCCACAGGCAGTGGCACAGGCGATCTGCTGGACCTGATAATTAGCAGCCTGCCCAAGAATAGCGAGGAGACTCCAGAGGAGAACATCCCCCGCTTTGCCGTGGTTGGCCGTCCCAATGCTGGCAAGTCCAGCCTTATCAATGCCTTTATAGGTGAGGACCGCCATATCGTTACCGATATAGCAGGTACTACACGCGACAGCATCTATACTCGTTACGACAAGTTCGGATTCGACTTCTATCTGGTGGACACTGCCGGTATTCGCAAGAAGAGCAAGGTCAACGAGGACCTGGAGTTCTACAGCGTTATGCGTTCTATCCGTGCCATAGAGAACTCCGACGTCTGCGTGCTCATGATAGATGCCACCCGTGGTATAGAGTCTCAGGACATGAACATCTTCCAGCTGATACAGAAGAACAACAAGTCGCTGGTCGTTGTCATCAACAAGTGGGACCTTGTGGAGGACAAGTCTACCATTGTCATGAAGACCTTTGAGGAAGCCATCCGCGAGCGTATGGCACCGTTCACCGACTTCCCCATCATCTTTGCCTCTGCACTGACCAAGCAGCGCATCTTCAAGGTGCTGGAGACCGCCAAGGAGGTGTATGAGAACCGTCGTCGCCGTGTGAGCACCGGTAAACTCAACGAAGAACTGTTGCCACTCATAGAGGCATATCCCCCACCATCAATCAAGGGCAAGTACATAAAGATAAAGTACTGTTCGCAGATACCGGACACACACGTGCCCACATTCGTGTTCTATGCCAATCTGCCCCAGTATGTCAAGGAGCCATACCGTCGTTTCCTGGAGAACAAGATCCGCGAGCGTTGGGACTTCAACGGATGCCCCATCAATGTGTTCATAAGGCAGAAGTAAGGGTAAGGAGATGAAGAAAGCAACCTATTTTCTTCTTGCCATGATGCTTCTGCTATCATGTTCTAAGGGTAGGGATCTGTCGCAGTTCAGTTCCGATGGAGCAAGCGTGGCGGCAGAATACTTCTATGAACTTCTTGCCAAGGGACAGGCCCAGGCATACGTGGACAACATGCAGGAGGCAGCATCCATGGATACCTGCAAGTATAGCCAGTTTGTGACCCTGATGGAACAGTTCCTGCACGAGGAAAAGGAACTTCGTGGCGGTATCCTCACCGCCAAGGCAGAGCTCAATACCATGGAGGACACGATTTCTATGGTTTACCTCAATGTCCACTTTGGCGATAGCACTCGCGAGGAAGTCGTTCTTCCCGTGGTCTATACCCGAGGCCGCTGGTGGATAAGGTAAGCGTCAGCGAATAAAGGCTATAATATAAAAAGGTATCCCTACTGCACAGCACATGCGGTAGGGATACCTTTTTATGTATTCCGGTATACGGCATATCAGTTGGAACGACGTATAACCATCTTGCCGTTGTGTATGAATATGCCTTGGGTATTCATGTTCTGGATGCGTCGGCCTTGCAGGTCGTAATAGTTCTGATTTGCCTGGCTATCCATGCGTATATCTTCTATGCCTGTACCAAATGTAACGTTGCAAACGTCGCTCCATGCAGAATAGCGGTTTCCGTCTATGGCGCGTATGACAACCTCAAACCTTGAAGATGGGTCCATTCCCTGGAATTCATATTGTGGTTCTGTGGTGTAGTATGTGGTTGCCTGATGCTGAGAAGCCCTTGCTTGGACAGATGAGTCAAGTCCAAGTTCTTCAGCAGTGAATTCTCCGTCATAAAGAGCCAGGTAGCTTAGGTACATACGGCTGTTGGGCATGATGTTGAACAGGAAGCGCGTATCAATGTTGTCTGTAGGATACAGCAGCAGGTAGGTTTCTTCGCTGAACTCGAACGGAATGTTCATGCCGCTGGAGTTTTCTGTCACTACATTCACCACTCCGTCCACCTTTGTATTATCGGTATATGGCTTCACCTTAAGCACCAGAGTGAAGCGTGCAGTAGATGGTGAACCTATTGTGGGAGATTTCAGCTTTCCCTTGGTTGTACTTGTGCCAAAGCGTAACTTGTGCGGAGATTGGTAAAGCGCAGAACCGGAAAAACCCTTTGTGTTCAGATAGTCGGACAGTTTGGAACCTATGTCGGTAAAGCCGGCGGTAGACTTGTAGGTGCCTTCAAAACCCTCCTCAATTATGATGGCTTCCTGCGGGCTCCCCTTTCCTGCATACTCCGTAAGTCTAAGTTCGTATTTCGTTGCATAGGGCACGGCTGGCCATGTCAGCATGAACGAGCCTGCTTGCGAAGAGGTGTATGAGGGTTCTGGAGTGGCAAGTTTAGGGTACAATGCCTTGAACGAAATCAGTCCGTTAGTATCTTCGGATATGTCCTCGATGGATTTGCCCATCAGTTTTCTTCCGTCTGCATTGGCATTATAGAGGGTAGAGGCCGGAGATGTGTTGTCCGTCAGGGCTATCACTCCTAAACGTCCGGGGTAGGGGTCTGCCTCCAGAGAGTAAACATTGTTTTCCTTCGCGCCGTCCGCGGGGATGATGGTCATGCGTTGGCGAGATGATGTAACATTGACGGTATTGTTTGCCCACGTATTTGCATCGTAATCAACATGCAGGATAACCATTCCATGACCATATAGCCCAGCATCGAATCCTACCTTCTGGCGGTTCTCCAGCATATAGAACTCATCTGGGTTTGCGTCGTTATACAGGATGTATGCTTCGGGGGACTCTACCAAGGGTTTCATCCCTGTTACGTCCATTTGCTCGTTCAATACCTTTGGTTCGAGCCATCCCATGCACCATCTCTCGAAAGAGGTGTAGCCGGCTGGAGTGCATGAACTGTTGTTGTACGACCCCGAAGCCATAACGTCCCAAGGACCAGTTCCGAAGTTGTTGCCCGAGGTGTCGTAGTGGTCCATGAGTCCCAGACAATGACTGAATTCATGGCATACCGTACCTATGCCGTCTATCTCATTGCCCTTACTGCCACGTAGTTCGGAACTGCATGCGTACTGGCTGGCATATACACCGTCCAGCAACATTGGTTCGCCAATAGACCACGCATGAGGCCAGATAGTGTTGGCTACACCTCCCTGGGCTTCGGCATATCCTGCGTAGACAATGAATACCTGTTCCACGGTTCCGTCGCCATTCCAGTCGTATTTGCTGAAATCCACGTCGGCATCTGCCATCTTGAAAGATTCTCTGGCGAAGTTCTGTACGCCGATGTCGTTGCCATTAGCGTCGTTAGCTCCATAGTATGCCATGTTATTGGACAGAGTGTATGGTCCGGCCACGTCCAGTGTCATGTCAAACACACCATAGCTTTGTGCCAGGAAATAGTCGCGTACAGACCCCGTCATCCCGTAGCCTGTATAATTTAACTGATTGAATATGCTGTTGTAAGTGGTTTCTGGATTGGAACTGCTAAAGTTGTTGTCTTTGAAGTTCACCAGTATTACCAACCCTTTCTTTGTTCCTGTCAGAGTGTTCAGGAAGGCGTGCGATTTGCGCATGCGGCTGTTGTTCTCTCTGGCTCGTGATTCATTGGAAACTTCTCTGATGTATTGTTCTTCATAAAAAGAAAGCGTACGGAATGAACCGTCGTTCTTTTCAAGAAACTTCATTCCAGAAGCATCTTCCCAGTAATGGAAGAATTCGTCTCCGCGTAGCGTGAGAGAATACTCCATGTCATCCATCTTTAGCCTTTTAATCACAGGAAGGGCCGGTACAGCCATCATCTTCATAGGCTCGTATATCAGTGCCAGCAGAAGCAGAAATATCTTGTACTTGCTCATAGTGTCTGATGTCTTAGTCTAAATAGTTTCTTTGTAAAGATTCTGATTTTGGGAAAAGAAAGGACGCTTACTGAACTGTAAGCGTCCTTATATTTTCAGTACTTACCTAATATATTAGAAATTAGGGGTTGCATAAGCATCTATTGTACGATTGAGGGGATTTATCCTCTTGTTGTCTACCTTGATGCCAGAACATGACTTCTTGATGGTACCTCTCTTTGTACTATTAGCCTTGGCTTTGGCCATATTGCGTGCAAATGCATTAGCACCAGGCAGCACAATTTCTACCTTACCGTTAAGAGCACTGTAATATGGACCATTGGCACCCTCGTAGTAAACACCTTGGTAAGCACGTACTTCGCCTTGTTGATCTTTATAGCCTAATACGGGGAATTTAATAACTCCTTCAACAACGGAACCTAAATAGCCATATTCTTTAACCATGTCAAAGGGGTTATCGTTAGCCAGATAAAATCCACCCATAGTTGCGAAAGCCCATTCTCCGTCACCGAAGTCCAAACCTAACGCTTGAGGTTGTATATAAACACCTTCTACATCCATTGCGTTTACCTCAAGGTTATAACCCTCGGGTGCAAGTGAATTTCCCAATTCCTCTGCGAATAGCTGGGTATACTCTGCAGGATATACTTTATTGTTGTAGGGATTCACCAGACGATACAAACCGGGGTTCTCGTCGTGCTCCAAAATTTCAACTTCATAAGTTACAGGAGGTAAACCCCATCCTGAACTCAGAATGTCATCGGTGTAATAACCCTTGCCAATAGACTGCCAAGGATTCTTGCCACCTCCAAAGTACTCGAAATTAGTGGTTGCAACAGTCTTTACAGCACCTTCAGACATTACAACAGCAATAATCTGGAAGTTGTTGCCACCCAGTTCCTCTGCATTGAAGGGAATCTCGATGCGACCAGCTTTTACCTCAGTACCTTCAAGTTCGCCGGCTGCAATAGCATCAGCAACAGCGGCAGCATCAGCATCGGCAGGCATAACAATGGCTTTAACATCTGTTGCATCGGGTCCCAAATCCAGCATACCTGTTGCATAAACCTTGCCCTCCTTGTCGGTAAATATGCCGGCATACTCAAGACTTGCACTGTAGTCTGCCTTGACATAGCCAGGGAAGAGGATACTGATGGTGTTAGATGTAGTATTGTTCCAACCGCCATTTAATTCAAATATATAGAAGTATGGTGCTAATGAAACCTCGCCAGGCAGACCATTCTCCTGATATTCCATGACTACATTATAAGCCCATTTGTCGAGAGTCATGCCAAAACGATATGGATGTAAGGCATAAATATCATACTCATAGTTTGAATTCCACTGTCCCGTGTTGTAGTCATTGAATATTACATACTCGGCATCCAGAATTGTACCCTTAAAGTCGTATCCCTTAGGCAGGATAACGAACTCCAGATATTTGTCTACAGCGATGTCTCCGAGAATCTCCCAATATGGATCAACCAGACGGAATCTGTTGGGTTCAAGGTCATTTTGCTGAATTTCGACGTCTGAATATACACCAGCCTCACCAAGGAATGCTTCGGAGAACTTGCCCTTGCCCAATGATTTCCATGGAGCAGGACGTGTAATAGCCAGTTTCAAAGAAGAGCTTCCATAAGGTGTGCTGATCTCGTCGCTCAAAGAAATGCTAACGACATATTCCTTGTCGTATTCCATCTCCTGAGTGTTTGCAACACATGACAGTGTGGTTGAAGTGGCATTACCCTCAAATACGGCAACAGAGGGAATGTTGAATAACTTGAGGGCATCCTCTTCGCCCTCTATCTTCAGAATATAGTTAGCAGACTCTGTAGACTCAAGACGATTCATCTGGATGGTAAATGCGTTTTCGGCATCTGTCACGCTTAATTTGGTAGCATTGCTGCTGTGGAAGAAGACCTGAGGACCATCCACAGTTTGTGCGGGTGTATAGTCAGCATGGTCCTCGCTACATGAGGAAAGCATGGCAAACATCGGTAACAACAATGCCAGTGAACTGATTTTATTTAAAATCTTCATTGTTATTTAGTTTTATGTTCTGTGGAGAAGTGGTTTTGTTGTCTTGTCCAAATGTTATGTCAAACGAGAGCAAGCAAAACCAATTCTCCTATGTTTGTTTGTTATTTTTTAGGTACAGGATTATATCTTCCGCTGGGGTCGGGGTTGTTCTTGCCCTTCAAGGCGGGGTTGTTGTTAATCTCTGTCTGGGGAATACACAGGTTCAGCCATGCGGGACGGCCGTTTGTCTTGTAATTCTCCAAATCGCCCCAGTTGAGACTTGTTGTGCGGTCAACGCTGACGTCCAGACGCTTATAGTCCCATGCAATCAGACCCTCACCCCACAGTTCGATACGCTTCTGCTGGAAACATTCGTCAACAATTCCGTCTGCTGTACCAAGTTCAAAAGCAGGGTCACGATAGGTCTTCACGAACTCGGTCAGCAATGAACCAGCCTTGCCCTCATCGAAGTGGGCGGTAGCCTCTGCCTCGATCAGATACATTTCCTCAATACGCATGATGGGATATGCGCCGACGCATGCAATGGTGTACTCCTGGGTATTTCCTTCTGAGGGACGGAACTTGAATGAAGAATAGTCGGCCAATGTTGCTGCCCATTCTTCATCAATCACAGGCTCCTTGCCAGCCAAGGGGTGGCCTTTGGGCGCCTTCCAACTGAGCTTGCGGAAGTCGGTGTCGTTGATGCGGTCATACAAGGCAGAACCAATCATCAGGAAGGGTGCAGCAGCAGAATAGCCGAACTGTGCCTCGTTGCTCATCCATGAAGTCCAGTTAAGAATACCGGTCTGTACAACGTTGTCCTCCTTGCCCATGCGGCTTGACCAAACCCAGCTTGACACGGCATCATCGTTGAAACCCTTGCTGGTGTTGAGCCACTCCTCCTTGGTCAGAGGCTTGTTCTTGCCTTCGTTGATGGCCATACGTGCCCACTTGGCTGCCTCTTCGTAGTTACCAACCCACAGATTCAGACGTGCACACAAGCCGTAGATGGCAACAATGTCGGGCAAAGTTTTGTTGGGGCGCTGGAAGTTCTTGCCGAATTCAATGGCATACTTCAGGTCATTGCTGATGAACTTGTACATATCCTCACGGCGTGCACGAGGATTGTTACGTGCCTCTGCCTCGGTGGTCATCTCTGTAACGATGGGCAAAGTCAATTTAGTAATGTTCTCGCCCTCTTCGTTAGTAGTGAAAATCTCATTGGGCAGGAACTCATACCACTGTGCAGCGTCCAGATAGAACAATGCACGGAAGGCAAAACCTGCAGCAAGAAGTCCCTTCTGGTAATCGCCAGAAACGCCAGGCTTGATAGTGTAGACGAGGTTGCCGTCTGCATCACGCTCGCTTTTAGCCTCGGCCAAAGCACTGATAGTGTTATTGGCTGTCTGGATGGCCTGGTAATAGTATGCCCAAGGCAGGTATGTGGCAACATAGAGAGGTCCAAGGTATGTGTTCTCGCCCCATGAACTGTACCAGTTGTAACCATGGGAGATACGTGCAAGGTCGGCAGTCTCGATGTCGCGCATGTGCATCAGTGAACCATAACCCCAGTCGTATGCGAAATCGCTGCTGTATGTGGCAAAATTATTGAAGAATGCAGGCATGGAGAAGGCCAGTGCCTCTGTAGCCTTGCTTGAGGAAACAAGCTGGTCTTCGGTGGCTGTTGAACTCATAGGGATGGGTTCTTCCATACATCCTGTCAAACTCAACGACAGAAGTAGAGCGGCACCGCAAATCTTATTGTGTATACTTTTCATAATTCTTATATATATCTTCTCTGGTTTATCTTACATTAGAATGTTACATTTACACCGACAGACAGTGTGCGGATGGGTGAGTAACTTGTGGGGTTACCACCGCCCATGCTTACACGGGGATCCAGACCCTGGCGGGCAGACAAAACAAAGACATTGTTTGCCTTAACGAAGATGCGTGCATTGCTGATGGTAGCCTTTTCCAGCCATTTCTTAGGCAGGCTGTATCCCAGGGTAATGTTGTTCAGACTCAAGTAGCTGGCGTTAGTCAGGAAGCGGCTTGATGTAGAAGCGGCATACTGCTCTCCGAACTCCAATGCTGGGATGTTGCTTGCCTGGTTGTCAGGAGTCCATGCGTTCAGCATGTCTGTGTGGAAGTTGTAACCCTTGCTGTTTGTGGTTGGGTTGGCCATGAATGAAGCGTATGTGCCATCATAGCACTTGCCACCTACCTGATAAGAGAAATCCAGGCCAAGGTCAAAGCCCTTGTATTCCAAACGAGTGTTGAAACCGCCATAGAAAGCAGGTGTTGTGTTGTCCTGAACGTATTCTGTAGCCTCGCTGTAGTTTGTTGTTGCAACGTTCTTGACCCACTTGTTGTTCTTGTCGTATTCGGCCTTGTACCACATAGCCTTACCGCCCTTGGTCTCGTCGTAGGTAGCATCGCCTGTCAACTGATAGGTGTTCTCTCCATATACGCCAGCATATACAGGCATATAGTATGAGTTTACATTCAGCCCTTCACCCACAAAAGAGGTACCGCTGTTGAAACCATGATACTCTTTACCGTTCATGTCAATTGCGGTCTTGGTCTTACGCTCTTTGGGAAGGAAGGTGACCTCGTTAGCATAGTGGGTCAGGTTCAGGCCTAAGTTCCACTTGAAATCGCGTGTGTCAAAAATCTTGCCGTCCAAGGTAACTTCTACACCCTGGTTCATCATATTACCCACATTTGCATAGTAACCGGTCCAACCGAAAGAAGTAGGAGTGGTAAACCAGTAGAGCATGTCTGTGGTGTTGCGGTAGAAGTATTCTATGCTACCGCTCAGGCGACGTCCGAGCAAGTCGAAATCAAAACCAGTATTGAAGTTGCCGTTCTTTTCCCAACGGATATCCTTGTTACCCATTGTGCCGGGAGTAGCTGCGGGATTACCGTTAGAGTTGGTGATGGTGTAGGTGTTGGTGTATCGATAGCTGCCAATAGCATCGTTGCCGACCTCACCATAACTTGCCTTGAACTTAAGCATGTCAACCCACTTAACTTTCTTCATGAAGTTTTCCTGGGTGATTACCCATGCAACACCACCGCTGAGGAAGTTACCCCACCAACGACCGTCTTCCTTTGAGAAGCGGCTTGAAGCGTCGCGACGGTAGCTTGCGCTCAAGAAGTACTTGTAGTTGTAGTCGTACTGTGCACGCACGAAGAAACCTTCGGTGTTGTAGATGCTTCTTGAAGAACCAGAGTTAGACTGGTCTGTGATTGCACCGTTCAGCTCGTTGTTGTTGGGATCGAACATGTTGTTCTTTGAAGCACTCAGCGAGTAGGATGTACGCTTGTTGTATTCATGACCCAGCATGACATCAACATTGTGCTTGCCAAACTTATGTGCCCAGTTCAATTGCTGCAGCAAAGAGTAGTCCAGGTTACGTGAGTGTCCCTTGCTCACTATACCATTTGAACTTGCATAGTTTCCATAGTAACCGTTTGTGACGCTTGTAGAGCGTGTTTCAGTCAGGTTTACGGTGTTTACAGAAGAGAAAGTGAAGTCCTTCAGGAAACGAATCTCAGCAAAACCGCTTGCAAAGAAAGAGTTACCCTCGTATGAACTCTCGTCAAGCATAGCAGCCTGGATAGCGTTGCTCTTGGACAGGTAAGGACGCATGTAGCCGGCATTCTTGCCATCACCCCAGTCATACATTTGCAGACCATTCTTGTCGTATTTGAAGTTGCCGTCAGCATCGCGGATGTACATGGGATAGATAGGAGCCACACGAGAAGCAATTGCGAATGGGTTTGCACTTGAGTTGGAAACACCATCCTCGCCAACCTGCTTGGCGTCATAGTGTGTGAATGACATGTTGGCTCCAAGCTTCAGCCAAGGCTTGGCCTGTATGTCGCCCTTCAGACGACCTTGAATCTTTTCATATCCGCTATTAGCAGTAATACCTTCATTGTTCAGGTATCCGGCACTTACAAACAGGTTGGTCTTGTCGGTAGCAGAACTTGCAGAAACGTTGTATTCCTGGCGAAGAGCGTTGCTGTAAACCAAATCCATCCAATTGTCAGGTGTCAGATAGAAGCCTTCAGCACCAGAACCCACCTTCAAGCCTAAGGTTGCATTGGGGTTCATCTTGCCATTAATGCCAATCATATACTGACCTTCTGGAATGGTAAATACATTCATTCCCAGGCCCATAGCACCATTGCCTGTCAGGTTCTCGTTAGCGTAAACGTTGGCGGAAGCAAGGTCCATGCCAAGACGGTTTACTGCATAGTTCTTGATTGTCTGGTAGTATGTCTCGTAGTACTGGGCGGGATTGCTGATGGTATTGTACTGTTCCTGAGCACGACTGTTAGAACCCCAGTTTGCGTCCAGGCTAACCTTTACGTTGCCAAGCTTACCCTTTTTAGTGGTGATAACGATTACACCATGTGCTGCGCGGCTACCATACAGAGCATTTGCCTGTGCGTCCTTCAGGACGGTCATGCTTTCAATATCATTGTTGTTGATAGTGTTCATGTCGCCATAGAAAGGAGCACCGTCCAAAATAATCAAGGGGTTAGCGCCTGCATAGATAGAGGTGATACCGCGAATCTTGATTGAAGGATTGTTGTTTGCAGGGTCGCCAGTGCCGTTGAATATTTCCACACCGGCAACATTACCGTTAAGGGCCTCCAAAGCGTTGGTGCTGCTCAGGCTTTCAATCTTGGAGTTGTCCACTACGGCTGCAGAACCAGTGAAACTTGAACGCTTGGCTGTACCATAGGCTACAACCATAACCTCGTCCATTACTTCTTCTGAGGATTGCATCTTCACGAGCATGCCGTTCTTGGCTGCACGTTCCAAGGTCTCCATGGCGATGTAGGAGAACACCAGGGTCTGTCCTGCCTCGGCATTGATCTTGAACTTACCGTTCAGATCTGTCACCGCTACAGTCTTTTCACCCTTTACCTTTACAGAAGCGCCGATGAGGGGTTCACCGTCAGCGGCAGACACTACTGTACCAGTGATTACTGTCTGCGCCCAGGCTGCTATGGTGGCAACCATGCACAGAAGCATCAAT
>JAGBYI010000176.1 GCA_017628845.1 Bacteroidaceae bacterium | reverse complement strand
TAGTTCTCGTCCGTAACGATGTCATACTTTACCTCAGGAATGCCATGTTCGTTGGAGCATCCTATCATAGCCATTAGCATGGCACATGAGAAAATCCATTTTAGTTTCATAAGCGTAATTTATTAGTGTTTTGAGACAAAGGTAATGAATAGTTAGGATTAACAGTGCATATTTACATTTATTATGACATAATTAAGATAAATTCTGCATCTTGCTTCTGCCTCCCCTCACACCTTCAGGAATATCCTGTGGCGATAGAGGAAGTAGAGGAACAACCACCACACCAGTACGTATGCCGTCCAGTATGCCAGGGCATAGAGGTTTTCGGGCACAAGAGCGAGAACGCCTCCGAAGATGGTCTTCAGGGGCTTCTGTGCATCCAGGAAATGCTGTGCCAGATAGATGGCGATGGAGTTCATGCCCACAACTCGGAAGAAGAGGGTCCACTTGCGCCATTGCATTACATCCACAACCCAGTAGAAGGTCGAGAAGAGCATCATGGACAGGCCTCCCGCCACGAGGACAAAGGAACTTGTCCATAAGTTCTTGTTCACCGGCAGAACAATGTCCCAAAGCCATCCCAACCCGAAGAAGGCAAGGCCCAGGAGGAACAGGATTGCGCTCTTGCCATGCCCACCAGCCTTGGCAGAGCGGATGAACTCGCCCGTCAGTATGCCCATCAAGGCGGTAGCCACGGCAGGAAGGGTGGAAAGCAGACCCTCGGGGTCGTGTATGCCCAAATGTAGCTTGCCAGGCAGGAACAGGCGGTCGATATAACCTGCTATGCTCCCTTCCATAGAGAAAGAGGACGCATCGGGATAGTCAGGTGCAGAAAGTAGGGCAAGCATTGCCCAATAGAGCATCAGTATGCCCGAACCAACGGCCACGCACACCCTGCGTGATGTCCACACATATAGCAATGCCGCCAGCATCCATGCCATGCCTATTCGCCCCAGCACACTGGCATAACGGAGGTTCTCAAAGTCAAGATCCAGCAATCCATTATATAGTATGCCCAGAAGGACGAGCGTAAGGCCTCTGCGCACTATCTTCATGGAAATGCTTTTCCTGTCTGCCCCCATGCCCATACTCTTGCTTAGGGAGAAGGGAAAGGATATGCCGGCAATGAAGAGGAACATGGGGAAGATGAGATCGTAGAAGGCAAAGCCGTTCCATGCCACGTGTTCCATCTGTCCGCCCCACAGGGCAAGCAGAGTGCCGGGGAACATGCCTCCCAGGCACATGAAGAAGGCATCTGCCCTCATGATGAAAAGCATATCGAACCCTCGCAAGGTGTCCAAGGAGAGCAGACGTGTGCCAGACTTTTTGTCGTCATTCTTTTGTAGATTGCTGTTCATTCGGCAAGGTTTTTAGGAGAGTGTCGGGATATACTAACTTCTTTTCAATATTTCAAGCATTTCAGCAGGTGTTACAACAATGGGAGTGCGAGGGAAATGCTTTGTGTTGCCAGTAATCAGGTAGGCGTCGTCCTTGGAAAGAGCAACTTCATAGAAGACAGCATCCTTTGGGTCGGGAAATTCTTCTTCGCAGAATGTGCGCCCCGGACGAATGGCGCTACGTTCAATGGACCTGAGGACAGAATTAACCAGTTCCTATGGAAAACGAAATTTAGGTTGATGCAGTACATCTGCATACTCTTTTATTATTTCATCGTTGACCAAGGGAACTACTATGCCTTGAAAAAAGGCCTCAAAAACCTTTACAGTGGCAGCTTCTGGGTTGCGAGCGAGTAGGGCAAAGACAACGACGTTGGTGTCTATAACGGCATATATTTTCATCGCTCCAGGCGTGATTGGCGGATCTCGTAGTTGATTTCATCTTCGTTCAACAAAGGCAACTCTCCTGCTTCTGCCATTTTCCGCATTGCGGTAAAGGCGGCATAACCTGATGCCGAGGTGTCTGCAGGCATGTCTCCCCTTATCTCAAACGGTATCTTGCCACGTTGCACCACGGCTTTTGCAAAAACGTTCATAGCAGTGTTTGCGCTCATGCCAAACTGTGCGCACAATGCATCAAAGGTAGCCTTCAATTGCGAATCCATTCTAACTGTCATTGAAACCTGTCCCATAGTCGTTCTTTTTACTTTCTATATGTCTGCTTTCATGAATACTTCGCTACAAATATAACGTTATTTCACGATAAATGCGATGCTTTTGCATAAAACTTACGTCAAGTTGAGTGAAACTTACGTCAAAATGGTTATTCTATATATAATAGTGTCAAGGAAAGCGTGAATCTATTATCTCAATTCGGCCTATATACTGTTATGCGCTAATGGAACCATCAAGCAAATGTGTTTTTTCAGACAAACCTCAATAACACCTCCTTTTCTTTTGCGGGTTGGGCAAAAAACGCTAACTTTGATGCGACAAAATGCCAACAATAATAAATTAGATACAACACCTATGAACAGACTTTTCCTAACCTTACTGCTCCTGGTGGGCACCATCTGCGCACAGGCACAGGAGAAAATCCGCGTAGCATGCGTGGGCAACAGTATCACTTATGGTAGCGGTGTGGCAAACCGAGAGGTGAATGCCTATCCCGTGAAGTTGCAGGGCATGCTGGGCGACGGCTACGAGGTGGGCAACTTCGGCAAGCCTGGTGCCACCTTGCTGAACAAGGGACACCGCCCCTACACCCAGCAGCAGGAGTACAAGGACGCTCTGGCCTTTGCCGGCGATATCGTGGTAATACACCTGGGTATCAACGACACCGACCCTCGCAACTGGCCCAACTATCAGGATGAGTTCATTGGTGACTATCGTGCCCTTATCCAGTCCTTCCGCAAGGTGAATCCCAAGGCACGATTCCTCATTGCCAGGATGACGCCACTGTCCGACCGCCACTGGCGCTACGAATCGGGCACACGCGACTGGCACGAGCAGATACAGGAGGCCATTGCCTGCGTGGCACGTGCCGAGAAGGTGCAGATGATAAACTTCTTTGAACCTCTGCACCCATATCCCTACATCCTGGAGGATAATATCCATCCCAATGCCGAGGGCGCTCACATGTTGGCGGAGATTGTCTACAAGGGCATAACTGGCAACTACGGAGGTCTGAAGATGTCGCCATTCTACACCGACAACATGGTACTCCAGTACGGACGCGACCTTCTCATCCAGGGCATGGCAAATGCCGGAGAAAAGGTAACCCTATCCATAGCAGGACAGAAGCACCGCACCACGGCCGACACCGATGGCAAGTGGCACGTGACCCTCTCGCCCCTGAAGCCCGGTGGTCCCTATACCCTGAAGATAGAGGCTGGCAAGAAGGAATTGCTTTACAATAACGTTATGGCTGGCGAGGTATGGCTCTGCTCCGGTCAGTCCAACATGGAGTTCATGCTCAACCAGTCGGCCACAGGCAAGGAGGACATCCCCCTGGCCAGCAATCCCAACATACGCCTTTTCGACATGAAGGCACGTTGGCGCACCAACCCCGTGGAGTGGGATGCCTCGGTGCTTGACTCGCTGAACCATCTGCAATACTTCCTTCCCACCCAGTGGACAGAGTGTACCCCTCAGACGGCATCGCGCTTCTCGGCCATAGCATACCACTTCGGACGCATGCTTCAGGACAGTCTGCAGGTGCCCGTGGGACTTATCTGCAATGCCGTAGGAGGCTCACCTGCCGAGGCATGGGTATCGCGACGCATGCTCGAGTTTGAGTTTCCTGCTATCCTGCGCAACTGGACACATAACGACTTCATCCAGGACTGGGTGCGTGGTCGTGCCGCACAGAACGTGCGCAAGTCCACCTACAAATTCCAGCGCCACCCCTACGAACCCTGCTACCTCTTTGAATCTGCCATACTGCCTATGGAGCAGTTCCCCATACGCGGTGTCATCTGGTATCAGGGCGAAAGCAATGCCCACAACATAGAGGCACACGAAATGCTCTTCCCCCGCCTTGTGCGTAGTTGGCGAGAGTACTGGAACGATGCCGACATGCCCTTCTACTATGTCCAGCTTTCCAGCCTGAACCGTCCCTCATGGCCCTTGTTCCGTGATAGCCAGCGACGTATGCTCACCAGCATCAACAATGTGGGAATGGCGGTATCTTCCGACAAGGGCAACCTCACCGACGTGCATCCCACGCAAAAGCGCGAAGTGGGTCTGCGCCTGGCTTGCCTGGCACTGAACGACACCTATGGTTTCAAGCATATTGTACCCTCTGGACCTCTCTTCCGCAAAGCAGAGTTCAAGAAAGGTGCTGCCTACGTGTCCTTTGACCATGCAGATGGACTCCGACCTGCCAACGAGGGCGAAGAACTACTCACCTTTGAGATTGCCGGCGAGGACCGCACCTTCCATCCTGCCAAGGCCGTAGTGATGGAAGACGGCAAGGTGAAGGTGTGGAGCAAGGAAGTGAAGAACCCCACCATCGTCCGCTACGGATGGCAGCCTTACACCAAGGCCAACCTTGTGAACGGAGCAGGCATGCCAGCATCCACTTTCAGGTCAGACTTATGATGAACCATTATCATTCAGTGCTATCTTCAAGTGGACTTTACAAGATTCCCAATAATAATATAAAATACTCTCTATTGTCGTCCATCTACAATCACTCAATGCGCATTAGTGTACCCTCCATGTCAAAGTCAGCATGAAAGAACGCGGAACGACATTAGTTGAAATCTCCGTACTGGACATTGGGGTTACAGAATGGTAGGCATTGCGCAACTGTGCTAACATGTCATACCCTTTAATGGCAATAATTATGCGGTCTTTGAAGAAAGCACGTGAAATCTGGGCATTCCAGATGAAACGGTCGCCGTTGAGGACCTTGCTTTCATACCCACGTGTGGTGTTTACGAGGAAAGTGGTGCCCATATGTATCTGCCAAGGCAATGCGGATTGAAGACGCAAACCGTAAGAAATGTCAATGGTACTGATGTTTGTGAAGTCAGGAATGTCGCTCTTGACATGCATCCATGTAGTTGAAAGTAGTGCACGCATGTCCCATTTCGTGGAAGGCTGGTAGCAGACAATAATATCGTTGGTCATTGCCACGGTGTGGGTAGTATTTCTGGTGCTGTTTTCCATTCCCTCATGGGCAGTAAGGTCTATGCCGTGATCATATTGGGCACGCAGATGGTTCTCCAACGAAAAACGGTTGCTTTTATTGCCCAAATGTGTATTTGCCCAGAAATCGCCACTCACCCCCCAATTGCCCTCCACGTTGACAGGCATGCTAGTGAAGACACCAGTATGCCCATCAAAATGTACGTTCTTACCAAGTGCATTGTAGGTACGCCGGTATTCTACTACAGTCTTATAGTAGGCCGAAGCGGAAGTGGTGCGCTCGTGAGTAAATTTTAGCAACAGATTGTAAGCATTCTCCAATTCTGTGTTCCCCATGAGTACATGCAGAGGATTGCTCGTATTCCGGAAGGGAGTACAGTAGAGCATGGGAGGCAATGTGGAAAGCAAGTCTATGTTCAGTTTGAACACATGCAGTCCACTGTACTCCAATTCCAGTGAGGGTTCGCAAAGAATGTCGGTGCGGCGATAGTTGTTCTGACGTAGCCGTCGATAATCCATTTCTCGAGAAACGAAACTCAACGGCAGGTTCAAAGTCGCACTTACAGGCACACCCAGCAGAGACTCGAGATTGGTTTTAGCATTGAATGTCAAGTTATGACGTCCAGTGAGCACACTGGAGTTGTAACTGTTCACTGTGTCCCGTTCCATGACGGCACCGTTCATGGTGCGCAATGTGCTGTCCACAGACTCCCATTGACAATCGTAAAGATAGTCCACCCTAATACGGTCCAAGATTCCCAAAGTGCCGATGTCGTATCCGAATGTCAGTGAACCTTTGACCGTCTGCATAGGTATATCCCAGAAGTTGTCGCGGTAAGTAGTACTACCCAAAAGTAGCGGTCTGCTGAAGGAATAGAAGATATTGTCCTTACTCTTGCTGTTGTCATACCGAAATCTTGCGCCCCATCTAAACATACCACACCCTATGCGATACCCTCCATCGTAACCTGTGTTTAGAAAGTAATTCCTACTGAAGATGTCTCTCTGACGTTGCAGACGGATGATACTATCCTTCTTGTTGCACAGGTTGAGATCGTCATATCCATTTTCCATCTGCGAGGAATACGTGAAGTCAAGCCATGCCTCGTGAAACGATCTATCTTTCTCCAAATGCAAGCGTGTGATGGAATTAGCCCTAAGGTCTTCCCTGAGCATGCTTCCAACATTATGCACCAATATTTCCTTTCCAGGCAGAAATACTTTGGTATCAGAGATGCGCATGCTGGTGGTGTTGTCCTGACTGACACCAGCAGAGGATATTATGTAAGATCCCCTTCCATTGTCCAGATAGTGGAGTAATGACACTCCACCAGAATAGTTGGTAAGCTTTCCGTCTGGCATCTCATCAGGATTCCATGGCGACTGGTTTCGCATAAGTTCATCTTCGTTGAGATTGTCAACAGAACCGTACATGAACAAACGTGTGGACTTGTCATTATAAAGTCCGAGCAGATTGCCCTTATAGCGCAGACCGTCACCGCTTCCTATTCCGCCCTTCAAATCCAGTGGTATACCTGTATTGTAATCCTTCTTTAATCTTATATCCACCACCTTCACATCATCGCCCATAGCATGATCCAGCAATTTAGATGCATCACCGTCCTGCTTGTAAAACCAGACCTCCTCCACTGCATAGGTCTGGATGCTTGTTAGTGCCAACCGTCTCCTACCCTCACCAAACACCTCCCTGCCATCTATAAGGAGGTGCTCTACTGCATCGTTATCCCTGTTGATATTGCCGTCATTGTCCACCCTCACACCAGGCAACGTGTTCAACAGAGACTCTAACGAGGAGTGGTGCATCAAGGCAAAGTCCTCGGTGCGAAATACAGTAAGTTCTGATTTCTCCCTAACGGTCAGTTCCTGCGCATATAGACCAGATGAAGCGGTTAAAAGTGCGAACAGCAGTACTATTAGGTGATAAAAGTTCCTTAGCATAGGATATAGATACATTACAAATTATAAATAAGGTGAAAATGCTCTCTCTTGTCACTATACTAAAAACGCCATCCATAGAAGATGCGAAATCTCCATTTCGACGTGGATGTCTGTAGGAAACTTGGTTCGCCAATGATACTTAGATTGGCGACAAGCGATATTCCCATAAAATTCTGTCTGTAGTTTTTAACCAAAGCAGCACGTCCAGCAATGATGACATCTGGGAAGTGGCTCGGGACCTTCCTCCACTCCCAACCATTCCATGTTTCGGTATTACTCCATATTGCCACCGTCGGTATACCAGATAGATGTAGAAGCCACTTCCTCTTCAAAGCAAAATTGTAACCATATCCTGCACCTATGGCAATGCTTATATGGTTGTACTTGTTCATAGGTACCTGCAATGTTTCGGACATTGGTTCCATCCATTGTCCCATTAGAGAAAAACCCAGAAGCCACGACCCAGCGCTCCGTCTTTGTATGTAGGACTGTGAAAAAGCAGCAGGAAACGAGAAACGCCTATGGTTGAATGCCAGATAAGCGTTCACATTCAGGGTCTTGCTTAGCAGTGCTCCGTCCTCTATATCCATACGGTCGTCATGACCTCTAAACTTCAACCAGCCTCCTGCACTCTGCTGATTGTGATATACGAGATCAACACCCCATCTGTTGCCATAGGAATTGAGGTTGAATTCATAGTCATGGTATTTTCCTGCCCAAGAGGCTGGGTTTACAGAAAAGCCAAGGGAAAGTCCCAAATAACCCACAGATATGTTAAGCGTGGTCTTAAAGTCGGCATGTAGCAACGCATTGTACCTCGTTCCCTTAGAGGTTCCACGCAAGTACATGTTCTGCCCAGAGAAATTGACGCGTCCCTTGATGGTCCATTTGCTTTTTGGACGCACTACATAAAGGGTGTCGGTTTTTGCATTCAAGTACCGTTTTGTCAGCATACTGTCTATAGTATGCAGCACCCCCCTTTGCCAAATTTTCTTCTTCTCCTGTGCTGAGACATGTATTGTCAAACAGGCAAGAAACGAAGCAAATATGAATAGTCTGCTATGCAGCATTGAGAAGTTTGTAGGCAGATAATGGGTAACAGTTCCCTTTGAAAAAAGCGTGCAACGTAGCGAACCTGATGTTACGCCAGCGTTGCACACCATATATATCGTTGTCTATAAAAGGACCTTAGCAATTATGCTACCGGAATCCATCCCATTAGAACATCTGGTCAGGATACTGGCCGGCTTCGTGCAGAGCAGCGAGTTTGGCAACAGTCTCAGGACGATCCTCGGGATATGTAACGCCGAACCACTTAGAAGTTGTGTCAAGAACCTCGCAGGTAGCCTTGCCTTCCTTGATCAGTGTGTCCACCATCAAGGGGATGAAGAACTCGCTCTTCAGGTTGGTCTGGTTCTTGGGATCAGACAAGAATACCTTAAAGAAGTCCTCGCTGTACTGGAAGTAGTCAGGAGTGAAGCCCCAGAAGTTCATGCTGGTGGGAGCAGTGTCGGGGATGCCTACCCATGTGCCGTCTTCGTCAAGATACTCAACAACACCGTTGTGGCGCTCGATCTTGGTGCGCTCTACAACGCCGGTCAGCAGGTGGGTCTCGGGATCCATCTCGCAGATGCCACGGCTAACGGTACCGCTCTCGGACAGAGTGTTGTCCACACGGAAACCTACCATTGCATACTTGCCCTTGCTGCCCTCTGGCAGAGAGGTCAGGAACTTTGCCATAACCTGGAATGCATCGCGATCGTAGAAGTCGTCGCAGTTCAGAACGGCGAAAGGCTCGTTGATAACGTCCTTGCCCATCATAACGGCGTGGTTTGTGCCCCAAGGCTTTTCGCGGCCTTCGGGTACGGTGAAGCCTTCAGGCAGTGCGTCCAAGGCCTGGAAACAGAGTTCGCAAGGAACATGACCTTCATACTTTGCCAGAATCTGCTCGCGGAACTGCTGCTCGAAATCGCGGCGGATAACCCATACGATCTTGCCGAAGCCAGCCTGGATGGCATCATAGATGCTGTAGTCCATAATGCTCTGACCCTGAGGGCCAAGGGTGTCCAACTGCTTCAAGCCACCATAACGGCTGCCCATACCTGCAGCCAAGAGGAATAGTGTAGGTTTCATTGTTTAATTGTGTTTAATTTGGTTAACTATAGTCTTTCTTTGCTACAAATATACAAAGAAAATGCATACAATAGTTCATTAGGATGCGAAAAAATGCCCATCTTCATTGTACAGATGGGCAAATATTGCTTAAACAGGGTTTTCATGCAGAGAACGGGGCTGGTTAGAATGGGTATCCGACGGCAAAATGATAGCCGAGCGACTTGCCGAAGGAGGGCATGTTGTAGTATCCCGGTTTGCCTGTGTCGTATGGTGCATGCAGTCCTACGCCCACGTCAAAGCGGATGACCAGAAACTCCAAATCGTATCGCAAGCCGGCACCTGTGCCCAAGGCCAGTTCCTTGCCGAAGTTCTTCCACTGGAATTGTCCGCCGGGACGTGCTGGGTCTTCCTTGGTGAGCCATACATTGCCAGCATCCAGGAAGACTGCTCCGAAAAGGTTGGCTACGATGGGGAAGCGGTATTCCACATTGCACTCGAAACGCACATTGCCCACCTGGTCCAGGTAGGAATAGCTGCTCTCAGCAGGATTGTAACTGCCAGGACCTATGCCACGCACACCGAAGGCACGGATACTATTGGCGCCACCGGCAGAAAAGAGGTCGGCGTAGGGTGCTGTCTGGTCGCCATAGTTCCAAATGAAACCAAGATAGCCACGAACTACCAGCTGGCTACGTGTAGACACTCGTAGCATGTGAGAGTATTCTGCCGTGTACTTTTGGAACTGCAGGGCTTGTTTGGTGAAAAGAGATACGCGTCCCTGGTGCTTCTGCACCTTGGGGCTGGTCCATGTGAAGGCATACTCCATGCTTGGAACCAATTTGTCTCGCAGACTCTCGTAGAGGGCAGGGTTCTCTTTCATCAAATCGTCAAAGCGTTGTGTCGTGCTCAGCAAGTGGTTGTATTCCAAACGTACTGGAGTGAACTCGTGAATGATGTTTTCGCCCTTTTTGAAGGTCCACTTTATGCGTGCTCCAGCACTGGCGCTGCCATAATATCCGGCACGGTTCATCCACTTGATGTCCATCTTGAACAGGGTGGAGGCCTGTATTCTTCTGTTCAGTTTGCGCCATAGGTTGCCAAAGAAAATAAATCGAGGATAGGTAAGGTTCAGGTTGCCTCCCAGTTCCCAGGAGTTAATGCCGGTATTGTCGCCCTGCATGTTTGCTCCCGTTTGCCACTCATATGAACCGTTCACACCCAGAGTAAGGGTCTCTGCACCACGAAAAGCGTTTCGCTTGTTTATAGAATAGGACAGACCTGGACCTAACAGACCGTTTGTCTTGTTGGTGATCTTGGCTTCAAACTCGCTATCATATGGCTTGTCCAGCATGCACTGTATTTCAATATCCAGTGTGTCGTTGGATAACAATGCGTTGTACTTCCCATTCAACAAGGAAGTGTCTCGAGGTACATAGTTCACCTGTACGGAAGAGAATATGCCCATGTTCGAGAGCTTGCTTATCATCAGGTTGTTCAGATCCTGGTTGTATAGATCGCCCTTTTTCAGGTATAGGTATCTGTTGAAGGCAGAGAGTCTGAGCGATGGTTTGCGTTTGTCACCTCCGCTCCATTGCATGCTGAGATTGCGCAGTGAGAATGAATCAGTCAGTTCTCGTGTATTGTATTTCAGAATGGTGATGCGAGTCTTGCCTATGCGGAACGGTCGCTTTGCCGCCTGGCTCATGGTGGGCGAAGGCACTACCTGTAGCTGTACGTGCTCTGGGCGCAACAGCGTGTCGGCCTTGTAGGTAATATGGTCGCTTCGGAAATAATAGTGTCCGTTGTTGCGAAGAATGGAAGCAATACGGTCGCGCTCGTTGGATAGAGTTGGCACGTTGAATGGGGCGTTTCTCTTCAATAAGGTCCCATTCATGGTCTGCCTTATAAGCGTGTCTATGCTGAGCGGAAAATCACGGTATTCGATACTGTCCAAATGGAAGAGTTCTCCTGGTAGAATCTGGTAGGATATCTTCTTCTTGCGAGGGTTCTTTACATCCTCTATGCGGTACTGTACGTCGCCACGAAAATAACCATGATTGCGCAGAGTGTTGCGTGCCACTTGGGTGCGTATTGAGGGACTTACGGTACTGATGTACTTAGGTGTTGCCCCCAAGGTATTCATCATCCATTTGCCAAAACCTTTCTCGCTCTGACCGTAACGGTTCCATACCCACAGACCTATGGTGAAAGGGTGCGTCCATCGGCTGGAACCCATAATGCTTCCATTAGGTGCATAGGAAAGTGCGCCTGCCACTTCGGCACGTGCAGTGTTGTATGCCTCCTTATCAATGAGTTCTTGTATGCGTATGCTGTCTTCTTCTTCGGGTGTGAGTTCTCTTTTTGCCAGATTCTGTACTGAAGAGGTGTTGCCGCCCAGTACATTTTCCACGGCGGTATAAGCATTGGCCACGGCGGTAATTACTCCAGTGGAGTCCTTGCTTTTCTTGCTTTTCTCTCCCCAACGATGCCCGTAGGCAAAGTCCTTGATGCCAGTATATAGGTATTCATCCTCTGGGATGTTCTTTGTCTGGTAACAGCTGGTCAGCATCATTGCCAGAAGCATGAGGATAGGCAGGATGTATACCTTATTATATATATATAATGTGTTCATGTTTAGCCGTGTCTTCTTCTATCTGCTCGTTGGGGCATTTATGTTTTTTCGTTTTAATCTGACTTTGTCATCTTTAATCTGCTCACGCTCGGCATAATCAAAGTGAACTCTGCTTCTGCTCTCGCTTGTTCGCAGTTTTGCGTTTTTCGTTCCTGAAGATGAACAATTCACCCAGGTTTTCGGTTTTTCTGCGCAACACAAGACTGGCACCCATTTCCATTACCTCGGAATCAAGTATAGATTCCGTGTCCTTGTTGTAGAAGGCTTTAACGTATCGTGTGCCGGAATTGTCCAGACGGTATTCCACAGACACATTGCTGATGATGCTCATTCCCGTATTCTGTGCATCGTTGCCCGAACTTACCTTGCCGCCGATAATCACACTGATGCGATTGCCCCAGAAACGCTTGGCAAAGGAGAAGTTGTAGTCCGTCTGTGCTGCACCAGTGGCACTGGTTGTGTTGTCTATGCCGAAACCGATGTCTATGGTGGACAGTGCCTTGCCTGCAATGTTTGAAATCTGGCTGTTCAAGAAAGAACTCAGCGCACTTGTAGCATCAAATCCTTCTCCGCTGGCACTACTGTTGGGTGACAGGTACATGCCTGTGGTAAGCATTGCCACGGCAGCACGTCCGCGGTCCTCCACAGACATGGAGGCCAGTTCGTTCTGTACTGTCAGGTCCTCTGGTGCCTGTAGTGTGAATTCCAATCCCAGGTCGGAGAGTGTCTGTGTTATCTTCAGACCGACATCGAAGTTTACGGAACGTGTTACGTTGTTGCTGGATACGGAGGCCTTCTTGCGTTCGCTTGCGCTGATGTTCAGTTTCGGGTTCATCATGTCGCCCATAAACTCCACGTAGCTTCCGCTATCTATGTTGAAGTTTTTAAGTGATACCACCACCAAACTGTAGTCCATGCTGCCGGAAAGCACCGTATAGCGTCCGAAGAGCTTCATCCCAGAAAGCATGTCGTAAGTCATCCTCAACTCACCTCCACCTTCCAGTTCTATGTTGTCCTGCCCGTCCTCGCTCATAAGGCAATGTATTGTGGTAGCTTCGTCAATATTTACCTGGAAGTCCATCTTTATATTCTGCTCAGGCATGGCTATGGGCTTTGTTTCTGTGGTGTCGGAGAAGTCGGTGAATGTTACCAGGCTGCTCAGTTGGTCGTCCACAACGAGGGGCGAATCCTTCATAACATAGGTAACGTTTGTCTTGCCGTTTATGTTCAACCGACCGCGGATGTCCAGATTGTCCAGTGTTCCCTGCATGCGTCCGAACAGGTCTACGTATACCTTGCCGTATGCCTCTGCACCCTTACGCTTTGGAGCGTTGATAAGATTGAAGTCTCGCGCCGTAATGCCGAGGTTCAACTTTGCCTGGCTTAGGTCAGTAAAGTCAATAGTGCCGTCCAAAGTCAAAGGATTGTCTCCGTTGGCAAATGCCTGTATCTTGTCCAGATCCAGGAAATTCTCCCTTATCACAATCTCGTCATCTGGCAGACGCAGGTTTATGCTATAAGGATCGGAACAAATGTGCATGCTATCCGTAGCAATAGAACCGGACAGGAGAGGTTCAGATACAGAACCATGTACGTCCAGCATGCCGCTGATGTAGCCCTCCAGCCGAGCCAGATTGTCTGTTATGAAACCGTTGGCGATATTCAGAGGAAGGCGTTGCAGATGTACCTCGGCCTCTATCTGTCCCTCTTCGTCCTGGGTCCAGTATTTGCCACTTAGCAAGGCTATCTCGCGGTCATTCTGCGAAAGAATACAATCCACCAGATGCGAACCGTCGGCATTGGGGAGGTATATTGCCTCCACACCTATATTGCCGAGTGGAGAACCTTCAAATCCCATCCTCCTGACATCCATGTCCAGCGACACGGTTGCCTGCCCTTCCTCCTTTACGGCATGCACATCGCCGTTGAGCATACCCGTTACCATGGGCATGAAAGGCATTACGCGAGAAAGTTCGCCCAGATTGAAGTTGGCAATGGACAGAGTAATGTCCTGTAGTGCCGTTTCGTTCGGGGTGCTGTAAAGGTTCAGTGCAGTGCCATCATCAGCCAGCAAGTTCATATTGGCCTTTATGTGGTTATTCTTGTCTATGGAAACAAAGTTGTCTGCATTCACGTTGAACCGACGGTAGGCAAAGATGGGATTGAGCGGAGTAAGCTGCACCCTCAGCGTGCTGTCGGCAATGCCTACGTTAAGCCCGAAATCTACACCCTTGTTGCCCTTTTCGTCCAGGAACATGAATGACGAATTCAATCCCTTTGGCGTGAGGAGTGCATTTAACGAAGCCTCGAAGTTTACCACCTTGTTGCGCGGTCCGTTCTTCACTCTTGCCATCATGCTCACTCCCTCTGCCAGATTTCTGATATTCCATGATATGGAGTCGATGACCACAGCATCTGTCTTCAACTTGTTCAGGTGTCCCTGGCCGTTCACACCCTCTTCGGGATTGGTGACAAGGTCGAAAGCCATCTCGTTCATGGTGGCTCCGAGCATGGAGCGCAAGATATTGGCAAGCGGATTGTTATCACCGCAAAGCAGGTGCATGTCCACCCTGGGGAGCATCTTGTTCAGCCTGTTCATGTCCAGTATGCGCTCTTCCCTTTGTCGTGTCAGTTCCTGCATGAAGGCATTGGTTTTCTTCAACAAGGAATCCTGTCCTTCATCAGAATGGAACTGGAGCCACAGGTTGCCGGCATTGGTGCGTGCCAGCATACTCTCTTCGTTGGTCTTGACCTCCAAGTTTAGGTCCAAGGGATAGAACGTAGTGTCTGGCAAGGCAAGCTCTATGCTATGCATGCTGCCCTTCAGGCGGTGGGTCTGCTTCATGTCCGACCCACCTTCCAGACTCAGGTTCATGGATGCCACCAGCGAATCCTTGGTTATGCCCAGCGCCTGGAAGTTAATCTTGTTAAGTGAAAGGGCAAAGTCTGCCTTAGATAATCTCTTGCCTAAATAGGCATTTGCACAAGCATTTGCCATTAGTATGTCGTTGTCGCAATGCAGTTCCACGGTGGCCTTGCCACGTTTCAGTTTGGCGGTAAATCTGGCATTGTCCATATTCCAGTCCTTGTATTCAAGATGCGTCAAATCCACTTCTGCCTTCAGTCCTGTCGCTCTGGACAAAGGATCGGTGCCATGTCCGCTTGCCTTGGCATAGAAGGAGAGCAAACCTATGCTATCCTGGGGCAGGAAATTACGTATGTCCAGTTGGTCGGCATGAACTCTGGCCCTGTATTGCATGTTGTCAAGGTCGATGGATGCCTTGGCACGCACCTTGCCCTTGCCGCATGAAAGTTGCGCATCTGCTCCGTATGTGCTGCCTTGTATTTTGGTCTCGGCAGAAAGATTCATGCGTGGGATATTCACCCCTTCAAGTCCCAGGTATCTGCGCACGAAGTCCAGATTCATGGTACTGATGTCCCAAAGCAAGTGCGCCCTCATGCCTCTTTCCGCTATGGCATCTGCAACATATCCCTTTGCCTGAACGTCCATTGCCGTGGGCATGGACAGGTGCAGGGTGTCTATCGAAATGGAGTCTATGTTGCCATTTGCTGCTATGTGCACATTCAATGGCAGAGTTGGATAGGCCTTTGCCAGGTCCTTGGGGAGGAAGTCTTTGGCAATGTCAAGCAGGTCGGAATGTGCAAGCGATGCCCTTATGTTGGCAGACAAGCCTCCCTCGCTCTTCGGAGTGAAGGCATTGAAGTCCATTTGCAGGTTTCCGCTGATGAGGCTCTTCCTCTCGCCATCGGTAGTGGCGGTGCTAATGTGGAATTGTTGAAGCGCAACGGCAGCTGAGTCCAACCTTAGGCTATCCACTCCCAGTGATGTGGCAGACAATGGCATGCAGGTCTTTGTCCCTGCCGTGTCCATCATGCAAAGATGCAGGGTGTCTATATCAATTCCCAGGGCGCCTATGGTGTATGTGCTTTCTTCAAGGCGTATGTCGCCATCACTGACGAAAGCCTTCCTGATTTCCGTATTAACGGTCATTGTGTCCCCAGGCATGCGAAGACCTATGCTTGTGTTGCTGATGTCTATTCTGCCCACCCGTATGGACCATGGCAAGGGACTACTCTCTGTTGTGTCCACGATAGTGGTATCGCGCATGCTGATGTCCAGATGGCAATCTTTCAGAGAAGCCCCGCTCAGTATTGCTTTGCCCTGCGTCAGGTCGGTATCTTCTCTGTCGAGGTGCAATTGTCCCAGTAGTCCGCCGATGTGCATCTGTGGAATCAGGTCGGCAGAATTGAATAGTCCTTCCCTAATGTCTATGCCCTCCACACCTAATTGCCCATGGAATATCTGACTGAAATCCATGTCCACCACCACGGAACCTGTGTGTAGCAGAGTGTCGCCCTCCTGGCAGGCTGTAAGGTTCTCCAGTTCTATGTCCAATGGAAAACTGATGCCCACCCTTTCCAGTGTGATGGTCATGCCCGTTGCCTCAGAGGCAACCCCTACGGCCTTCTGTACAGCCCAGTTCTGTATGGGTGGAATGTATAAAAGAGCTATCAGGAGGAAGGGTACAAGCAGTAGGGCCACCAGTGTGGTGCCCGTCCATTTCAGTATGCGTCGGATGATGTTCAAGGTTGGGGAGGAAAGGTGTTAGGTTTGGTTGTGTGTGGCTTTATTCCGTTCTTCCACGGCTTAGTGCCTGCCAAAGCGTGTCGTTTGGCACAGGGGCGGTTACGGATATGTTCTCATGGCTCACGGGGTGTTCCAGCGTGAGATTGCGTGCATGCAGGGAGATGCTGCCGTCGGGATTGCTCCTTGGGGCACCGTATTTCAGGTCTCCCTTTATGGGGCATCCCATCTTGGCCAACTGGCATCGTATCTGATGGTGGCGTCCTGTGCGCAGGTGTATTTCCAGAAGGTGGTATCTGTCGCCCGAGGCTATCAGCTCATAATCCAACACTGCCTTCTTGGAACCAGGCACTTCACGGTCGTAGGCACGTGCCGTGTTGTTCTTTTCCTGGCGGGTAAGCCAGTGTGTCAGCGTGCCCTTGGGCGTTTGTGGGCGGTTCTGGACTATTGCCCAATAGGTCTTGCTTACATTGTTGTGCTCGGCAAACATCTTGTTCAGGCGTGGCAGGGCCTTGCTTGTCTTGGCAAAAAGCACCACGCCCGATACGGGCCTGTCCAGACGGTGCACTACGCCAAGGTACACGTTGCCTGGTTTGTTGTGCTTCTCCTTTAGCCACTCCTTTACAATGTCAGAAAGGGGAGCGTCGCCGGTCTTGTCGCCCTGCACTATCTCCCCTGCCTGTTTGTTTACGATAATAAGATGGTTGTCTTCGTATAGAACGGTCATCTGTGTCCTTTTGCTACACGTGTGTTTGGGTTACATGTTCATGCCGCCGTCCACCTGGATAACCTGACCTGTAACGTAACTTGACAGGTCGCTGGCCAGATACAGGGCAGTGTTGGCAATGTCCTCGGTTTGTCCGCCACGGCGCAAGGGTATCTTCTTCTTCCATTCCTCGCGCACCTCGTCGGGCAGGGCGGCGGTCATGGCTGTTTCAATGAAGCCGGGGGCAATGGCATTGGCACGGATACCCTTGGGACCCATTTCCTGAGCCACGCTCTTTGCCAAGGCTATCATGCCTGCCTTTGATGCTGCATAGTTTGCTTGACCTGCATTGCCGTGTACGCCTACCACGCTGGCCATGTTGATTATAGAACCGCCACGCTGGCGCATCATAACTGGCACACAGGCATGGATGAAATTGAATGCCGACTTCAGGTTCACGTTGATTACTGCATCCCACTGGGCCTCGGTCATGCGTAGCATAAGGCCGTCCTTGGTGATACCTGCATTGTTTACCAGTATGTCTATGGTGCCAAAGTCCTCCTTTATCTTCTTTACCGTTTCCTCTGTCTGTGCAAAGTCAGCGGCATTGCCGGCATATGCGATGCACTTCACGCCAACGGCTTCGATTTCCTGGCGTGTGGCTTCCAGGCCAGCCGCCATTTCATCGTTCAATACCAGGTCGGTAAATGCGATGTTTGCTCCCTCGGAAGCAAACTTCAAGGCGATTGCCTTGCCTATGCCACGAGCTGCGCCGGTAACAAGGGCGGTCTTTCCTTCCAGTAGTTTCATGATCGTTTATGGTATTTGTTTGTTGTACTTTTTGCTCAGCGAGCGATGTATTATCTTGTGCACTACACCTCTGATCATGCCCTTAGGCATACCATCGGCTATGCGGCCATAGATGAATGGCACTTCCAGGCCTCGTACCGAGTATCTGATGATGTCTACCATGAGCGAAAGGTCGTCTATCTCGAATTGGCCCTTCTCTACGCCCTCGGACAGTATGGTTGTGAGCAGGATTTTCTCGTTGCGGTCAAACCTTTGGCGGATGAGGCTTACACGCCAGATGTCGCGGAAGAACTCGGCGCGAATGTTGCCATTGCGCTGAACTACATCCTTGATGGCTTGCAGGTGAGCATAGATGAGGGCTACGAGCTTGTCCTCGGGGTCCATATCCTGCTTCACCACTTCGGCCATTTTTTCTGCCATGAGTTCAAGTTCGTCCTGTACCACGGCATCATAGATTTCTTCCTTGTTTTTGAAGTAGGTGTACAATGTACGGCGTCCTTTGCCAGAAGCCAGGGCAATGTCGTTCATGGTGGTTTCCTCTATGCCTTGTTTGGCAAAGAGTGTACGTGCTACCTCTATCAGTTTGTTCCTTGTTTTCTCTACCGCCATACTATATTTGTATATAAGGTGTATTTCTGCACAAAGGTACGCTTTTTCTGCCATATAAACAATTATTTTGCAATTTTTCACTAAAACGTTTGGTGGTGTCGGAGAAAAAGTATACCTTTGCACTCGCAAACGGGAAACAGCGCCTCAGTTGCTTCTTGTTTGGCGATAAAACATCGCGGGGTGGAGCAGTTGGTAGCTCGCCAGGCTCATAACCTGGAGGTCGCCCGTTCGAGTCGGACCCCCGCAACTGAAGTGGTGGTGGAACTCTCCGGTTAAAGATTATTTCTTTGCTGGAGAGTTCTTTTCTTTTCTACAGGATACGATGAAGGTACTATACATACATGGATTTGCTTCGGCCGGTAGCACAGGCAGTGCCACCCAGTTGCGCAATCACTTCTATCCCAAGGGAGTGCAGGTGCTCAGCCCCGATGTGCCCGTAGAGCCGCTTCGTGCCATTGCCTTTCTGCACGATTATGTGCAGGAGCACAAGCCCGACCTTATCGTTGCCACCTCCATGGGTGCCATGTATGCCGAACAGCTGCACGGCATCAGGCGCATTCTGGTGAACCCCTCTTTCCACATGGCTCGCCTGCTCACCTTCCGTGGCATGGGGCGTCAGGAGTTTCGCAACAAGCGCGAGGATGGTGCGAAGGACTTCAAGGTGGACAAGCAGATGATTGCCGAGTTCAAGGAGGTGGAGAAGCAGAGTTTCCAGGGCATCACAGCAGAGGAGAAGCAATTGGTGTGGGGATTGTTTGGCACCAGAGACAAGAATGTCAATTGCCAGCCCGACTTCTGCAAGCATTACGGCACGGCACAGATGTCGCTCTTCGAGGGCGAGCATTACCTGAACGGAGTGGTGCTGGGCAAGGTTATCATCCCCTTGGCAGAGACAATACTTTGCGTGAGGTGAGACAATACGACGTCCTTGCCGAGACAATACGACGATCAAGGCAAGACAATACGACGACTTTTTAAGACGAAATAATATAATAATATAGGATATATGTTTGAAAATCTTTCGGAGCGTCTTGAACGCTCGTGGAAAATACTGAAGGGTGAGGGCAAGATTACCGAAATCAACGTTGCCGAGACCCTCAAGGATGTACGTCGTGCCCTTCTTGATGCCGACGTGAACTACAAGGTGGCAAAGAACTTCACCGATACCGTGAAGCAGAAGGCGCTTGGTCAGAATGTGCTCACCGCCGTGAAGCCTCAGCAGCTGATGGTGAAGATCGTGCACGACGAACTGGCTGAACTGATGGGCGGCGAAACCGCAGAAATCAACCTGCCCGGACGTACCGGCGACCCCTCCATCATCTTGATGGCAGGTCTGAACGGTTCCGGTAAGACCACCATGAGCGGCAAGCTTGCCAAGATGCTCAAGGAGAAGAAGCACAAGTCTCCCCTCCTGGCTGCTTGTGATACCTTCCGCCCTGCTGCTATGGAGCAGTTGCGTGTGCTTGGCGAGCAGGTAGGCGTGCCTGTCTATATGGAACTTGGCGCTACCGATCCCGTGCAGGTGGCTCTCAATGCTATCCGCGAGGCAAAGTCCAAGGCACACGATGTAGTCATCGTGGATACCGCCGGCCGTCTGGCTATCGACGAGGAACTGATGCAGCAGATTTCCGACATCAAGAATGCTATTAACCCTCACGAAATCCTATTCGTGGTAGATGCCATGACTGGTCAGGATGCCGTGAATACCGCCAAGGAGTTCAACGAGCGCCTGGATTACACTGGCGTGATTCTTACCAAGTTGGACGGCGATACCCGTGGTGGTGCCGCTCTCTCCATCCGCACCGTAGTGAACAAGCCCATCAAGTTCGTGGGTACCGGCGAGAAGATGGAGGCCATCGACCCCTTCCATCCCGCTCGTATGGCCGACCGTATCCTGGGCATGGGCGACATTGTCTCTCTCGTAGAGCGTGCCCAGGAACAGTTCGACGAGGCCGAGGCAAAGAAACTGGAGGCAAAGATCCGCAAGAACAAGTTCGACTTCTCCGACTTCTACAACCAGATTCAGCAAATCAAGAAGATGGGTAACCTCAAGGACCTGGCCAGCATGATTCCCGGCGTGGGCAAGGCACTGAAGGACGTTGATATTGACGACAATGCCTTCAAGAGCATCGAGGCCATCATCCAGAGTATGACTCCCTACGAGCGCGAGCATCCCGAATGCCTCAACACCTCTCGCCGCCACCGCATAGCCAAGGGTGCCGGTGTCGACCTCCAGCAGGTCAACCGTCTCATCAAGCAGTTCGACCAGACACGCAAGATGATGAAGATGATGACCGACAAGTCCAAGATGGCCCAGTTGGCAGGCATGATGAAGGGGAAAATGTAATTAGAACGGAAAGGAGACCCTCCCCCAACCCCTCCACAAGGGAGGGGAGTATGATGTACTGCCCAATGTTGGTACGAGTTGGTCGTAACTATTCCCCTCCCTTGTGGAGGGGCTAGGGGTGGGTCCTTAGTTAAAAAAACTCTCTTATGCAAATAATAGATGGTAAAGCAACCGCCGCACAGATAAAGGCGGAGATAAAGGCCGAGGTAGAGGCCATTGTTGCCCAGGGTGGCCGTGCCCCTCATCTTGCTGCCGTATTGGTTGGCCATGATGGCGGTAGCGAGACATACGTCCGCAACAAGGTCCTCGCTTGCGAGGCATGCGGTTTCCAGAGCACCTTGCTCACATTCGAAGATACCATCACCGAGGAGCAGCTCCTTTCCGTGGTGGACAAACTCAATAAGGATGAGGCCATAGACGGTTTCATCGTCCAGTTGCCCTTGCCCCGTCATATCGACGAGCAGAAGGTGACTGAGGCAATCCTCCCCGAGAAGGATGTGGACGGTTTCCATCCTGTCAACGTAGGGCGCATGTCCATCGGTTTGCCTGCTTTCATCTCGGCAACACCTCTGGGTATCCTCACTCTGCTTCAGCGTTACAACATCGAGACTCGTGGCAAGAAGGTTGCCGTCCTTGGCCGTTCCAACATCGTAGGCAAGCCCATGTCCATGCTCATGATGCAGAAGCAGTATGGCGACTCCACCGTTACCGTTCTGCACTCCCATTCGCAGAACCTTGCCGAGGAATGCTGTCAGGCCGACATCCTCATTGCCGCTATCGGCAGCCCTGCCTTCGTTACCGCCGATATGGTAAAGCCCGGTGCCGTGGTAATCGACGTAGGTACCACCCGTGTGCCCGACGCTACTCGTCCCTCAGGCTTCCGTCTTCAGGGCGACGTGGACTTCCAGGCGGTTTCTCCCCTCTGCTCTGCCATTACCCCCGTGCCCGGAGGTGTAGGTCCCATGACCATCTGCATGCTCATGCTCAATACACTTCAAGCATACAAGCAACGCGTATAATACAGCCTCAGGAACCTTGGTGTCTTGCGTTCCTTAGCATGCTCCAAGGTCCACAGGTACCCTAATCCTCTATATTTTGCCTTGCGATTGAAAAAAAGTGCCCAAATATTTGGCAGTATCATCAAAATGCCATATCTTTGCACTCGCTTTCAGGAAGCAATAACTGCTTCGGAAGGCAATACTAACCAAGATGGTGACTATAGTTCAGTCGGTTAGAGCGTCAGATTGTGGTTCTGAATGTCGTGGGTTCGAATCCCACTAGTCACCCTCCCTCCCTCCGAGTCCCCGGTTAAACTGATTGGTTTGCTGGGGACTCTTTTTGGTATGTCGCATATGCAAAACCACAGATGTACCCACGGCCGTTTGTAAGAAGCGCCTTTACCGAAAAGGACTTGTGATTTGGCCCTCCCGAGAACAAAAGTCGGTCGTCCCGAGGACCCGACTGAAAGAACCGGGAACTCTCGCCCCGGTCCTCGGGAGGACGATTTTAACCTAAATAAATCGACAAACTGTTACACGCCAATGACGGTTTGGGGTAGATCATGATGATAGGAACTTTTGCTAATGTTCCTGAATGTGTATTTTCATCAGACAACTAACATATATAACTATACTGAGCCGAAATTGAAAGTAGGAAGAATTCTTCCTACTCAATTATGTGGTTTATGTGTAAATGTTTGTGAAGACTTGGATGGACATTGCTATTTGCTGGTTGCTATCTTCTTTGCATCTATCCGTTTCACAACCTGTCCGTAGATGATGAGGGCGAAGGCGGAGACGAGGGCGATGCCTACGAAGTAGTACCAGATGTAGTGTGCGTTGGCGCTGGCTTGGAGCCACTCTTCGTGGGTGTTGAACAGGGTGGGCTCGGGGCAGTACTTGCTAAGCAGGAAGCCAGAGATACCGAAACCGAAGATGGAGGAAAGGAACGAGTGCAAGTGGCTGAAACCCAGGTAGAGTCCTTCCTCGCCCTTGGGTGCCTGAAGCGAGAAGTACTCAAGGAAGCGGGGAGAGATGAAAGTCTCTGCCAAGCCCTGGAACACAATGCCCACCACCATCATGAACGCCACGGGGTGCATGGTGAGGATTGTCTGGCTGCCATCGAGCATGTTGCCGGCGGCCATGCAGAGTGCAGAGATGGGCATGATGAACATACCCACGGTCATGGAGGTGAGGGCCGAGTGGCGGCGCATCAGTTGGGTGACAAAGTTGACGGTAATCACCACCACCAGGGGATTTACGTTGGCATACCACGAGGGCGATGCACCTTCACCGGCAAGGCGAAGCACATACTTGGGCATGGTGGCATAGAGCTGGTGCTGTACCATCCAGAAACCCGTGATGATGAGAATGAGGGTGAAGAGGCGGCCGTTGGTGCACACCTTAATCAAAGCGTTCCATATCTGCCTGAAGGTCTTGCCCTCGCCCGAGTGCTGGGTGCTCTTGTAGAAGAACCAGATGGTGAGGAGCGCCAGGAGGGTCATGCCGGCCGAGAAGTAGTTGAGAGTGATAAGTCCCTCGTTGCCAAGCGCCTCGCGCAGGGGCTTCACGATGGTCTTACCCGAGAAGGCGCCTATATTTACCATGGCATAGAAGATAGAGAAACCCTTAGCGCGTGTCTCGGGTGTCGTCTCCTTTGCCACGGTGCCCGAGATTACGCTTTTTATGAAGGCTCCGCCGCACACGATCAGTGCCATGATGGGCAGGATGCCATATCGGAGGTTGCTTTCCAGCAAGCCGGTGAACTTTGTTATGTCGCTATACTGCACCAGTCCTGCCGACTCCAGCCAGGTGGGGTAGACGGCAAGTCCCAGATAGCCGCAGGTAAGCAGGGAGAAGGCCAGAAGCATGGAGTCGCGGAAACCGATCTTGTCGGCCAAGGCGCCGGCAAACGTGGGCAACAGATACAGGCATGCCGAGAAGACACCTGCTATGGTGGCCGACTCTATGTCGTTGAATCCCAGGATGCGGCTAAGATAGAGAGTGATGACTATGAACACACCGTAGTATGCGGCACGCTCGAAGAGTTCCACCAGGTTCGAGACC
>JAGBYI010000030.1 GCA_017628845.1 Bacteroidaceae bacterium | reverse complement strand
ATCTCTTCAACCACGGGACGCATCTGGTTCACCTTAATGGGGAATATGATGAAGTGCTCTCCCTGATAGTTGTATTCCTTGCCGGCTGTGCGGAAACAGGCATCGGTCTTCTGAATACGGCTGTCCAGGATATCTGGAAAGCGCAGAAGCATAGGTGCTGCAACATGCTTGGTGGCAAGGCGGTCCACCACTTCCTTCAGGTCTATGCGTGCTCCGTTCTTCTTGGGCTCCACATAGACATGTCCCTTGTCGTTGATACCAAAGAAATTTACACCCCATCCCTTGATGTTGTAAAGCTCTTCCGAGTCCTCAATACGCCACTTTTTCATTTATATGACAGGATTATTGCCAAAGGCGGTTGTTGTTGTTATGATTAGTCTGTATGATAAATATTATTGATAATATGCAAGTCTGCCGGCCTATATGCCGGTTGCCTCCCTGAGCAGTTTCACGCTTTCCGCCACCTTCTCTCTGGAATTCAGCAGGTCCACGTTGAAGATGTGCTTGGCCTTCATATAGTAAGGTTCGCGCTGGTCAAGCATGCCCTGGATATAGGCGGTAAGTTCCTCGTCGGTCTTGCCCAGGATGAGGGGGCGTACCACCTTGCCCATCTTCAGGTGGGCTGCCAGCACCTCTGCCGATGCTTTCAGGTATATGGTTTCGCAGAGCGAGTTCATGTAGTCCATGTTGTCGTAGAAGCATGGCGTGCCGCCTCCGCATGAGATGATGACGTTCTCAAACTCCGCCACCTCGTGTAGCATGTTGCGTTCCATCTCGCGGAACCCCTCTTCGCCACGTTCCTCAAAGATTTGTGCCACGCTACGGTGGAAACGCATCTCTATGTACCAGTCAAGGTCGTAGAACTGCACTCCCATCTCCTTGGCAAGTGCATGACCCACGGTGGTCTTTCCTGCACCCATGTACCCCAACAGGACAATGCTCTTCATCTCTGCCTACTTCTTTCTTCTGACAGGCTTGGCAGCCGGTGCAGGTGCATTGTTTATTATCTCCATGCACTCCTCGTAGGTCAGCGACTCTGCCCTGTCGTGCATGTTCTTGGGCAGTTTGTAGTTCTGCTGCTTGTACGAGAGGTATGGACCATATCTGCCGTTCATTACCTCCAGGTCGGCGTCCTCTTCAAAGGTCTTCAGGTGCTTCCTGGCCTCGTCCAAACGGTATTGTAGGATAATCTGTACAGCCTGTTCCAGTGTGATGCTCAGGGGGTCTGTCTCCTTGGGTATGGAAATGTAGGTCTTGCCTATATTTATATAAGGTCCGAACTTTCCGGCGCCTATCTTCACGATGGAATCGTCGTATTCTCCCAGTTCGCGTGGCAGACGGAAGAGTTCCAGTGCCTCCTCCAGGGTTATTGTCTCCAGGCTCTGCTCCTTCTTCAGCTGGGCAAAGCGGGGTTTCTCCTCGCTGTCCGTGCTGCCTATCTGTGCCACGGGACCGAAGCGTCCTATCTTCACCATCACGGGCTCTCCGCTCTTGGGATCTGTGCCCAGGATGCGCTCGCCTACCCTGCGCTCGCTACGGCTGTTCATGCTCTGCTCCACCTTGGGCTCAAAATCCTCATAGAACTTGCGTATCACCTGTGTCCACTCGGCCTTGCCCTCGGCAATGTCGTCAAACTCCTTCTCCACCTCGGCGGTGAAGTTGTAGTCCATAATCTCGGGGAAGCTGACCTGCAGGAAGTCGTTCACCACTATGCCGGTGTCGGTGGGCAGCAGTTTGCCTCTCTCGGCACCTATGGTTATTTCCTTTTCCGTCTCGGTGATGTTGCCGCCGTTCAGCGCTATGGTGGTGTAGGGGACGGTTTCGCCCTGCTTGTCACCCTTCTGCACGTACTCGCGGTCCTGGATGGTGGTTATGGTGGTGGCGTATGTTGAGGGACGGCCTATGCCCAGTTCCTCCAGCTTCTTTACCAGAGAGGCCTCGTTGTATCTTGGCGGACGCTGGCTGAAGCGCTGTGTGGCAAGGATCTCGCTGCCTGCAAGCACCTGTCCGTTTGCCAGGGCTGGCAGCAGGTTCTCGCCTGCCTCGTTCTCCTCGTCCTCGGCAGACAGGTTCTGCGACTGGTACACCTTCAGGAAACCGTCAAAGGTAATCACCTCGCCCGATGCCACAAACTGGCAGTCGTCCACTCCGCTAATGGAGATGACGGCCTGTGTGCGCTCTATCTGTGCATCTGCCATCTGGCATGCTATGGTGCGCTTCCATATCAGTTCGTACAGTCTCTTTTCCTGTGCCGAACCCTGGATCTCGGTCTTGTCCATGTAGGTGGGGCGGATGGCCTCGTGTGCCTCCTGTGCACCCTTGCTGCTGGTGTGGTACTGGCGTGTCTGCGCATACTCCTTGCCCATGGTTTCGGTAATGTGCGCCTTGCTGGCTGCCAGGCACAGTTTGGACAGGTTCACGCTGTCGGTACGCATGTAGGTAATCATACCGCTTTCATACAGGCGCTGTGCTATCATCATGGTCTGTGCCACGCTCAGGCCCAGGCGATGTGCGGCCTCCTGCTGCAGTGTGGAGGTGGTGAATGGAGGCGCCGGAGTTCTTTTTGCCGGTTTCTTCGTCACTTCCTGTATGGTATATGTAGCACCCTTGCACTGCTCCAGGAATGCCACTGCCTCTTCCTTGGTCTGGAAACGGCGCGACAGTTCTGCCTTCACCTCCTCGCCCTTCTCTGTTTGGAACAGGGCGGTGACACGGTACGATGCTTCGCTCTGGAAGGCCATCACCTCTCTCTCGCGCTCCACTATCAGGCGGACAGCCACGCTCTGCACGCGGCCTGCTGACAGGGCTGGCTTCACCTTGCGCCACAGAACGGGGCTCAGCTTGAAGCCCACAATGCGGTCCAGCAGACGGCGTGCCTGCTGTGCATTCACCAGGTTCTCGTCTATAGTGCGTGGATTCTCTATGGCCTCCAGTATGGCATTCTTTGTAATCTCGTGGAACACTATGCGCTTTGTGCGTGTGGGGTCCAGTTCCAATACCTGCTGAAGGTGCCATGAGATGGCTTCTCCTTCGCGGTCCTCATCGGAAGCCAGCCATACGGTCTCCGATTCGGTTGCCATCTTCTTCAGTGTCTGTACTATCTTCTGCTTGTCGGCAGGTATTTCGTACTGGGGAGCAAAGGTATTGGTGTCTATGCTGAAGTTCTTCTTCTTCAAATCACGGATGTGCCCATAGGAGGACTGTACCTTGTATTCCTCGCCAAGAAACTTTTCTATAGTCTTTGCCTTGGCAGGGCTCTCCACAATTACAAGATTCTTGTTCATTATACGTGCTTTTTAACGATGCTGAGCGCAAAGATAAGTTATTTTTCCCACAAATACCTTATTTAATTATTAAAAAAGTTCCCCAACATTTTGCACTTTCTTTCCTTTTATATACCTTTGTCTATGACAAAAGAAAATATCGTATTCCAACAAAACAACTCTTATACCTATGACAAACGCTTTCTACGAATGGTACAATGCCCTGCCCTCCCCTCTGCAGGTGTACTGGGTGATAGCATTGATTACCTCTTTGGTCTTCCTGATCCAGATGGTGCTTACCTTCATCGGCATTGGCGATGCTGATTCCGACATGGACTTCGGGGGCGATGCCGACTTTGGCGGGGATGCCGACTTTTCCGATGGCGACACCCTGGACACCGGCGGTGCCATGCAACTGTTCACCATCCGCAACCTCATCAACTTCCTCCTCGGCTTGGGTTGGGGCGGTGTATGCCTTTACTCGGTCATTCCCAACACCATAGTCCTGTCCCTCGTGGCCATACTGGTGGGTTTGCTCTTCGTGTATATATTCCTTATTATATATAAGCAGCTGCGCAAGCTGGAAAGAAACGGCGCCTACCACATTGATGACTGCGTTGGCCAGACCGTGGACGTGTATCTCACCGTCCCTGCCAGCCGCTCCGGCAAGGGCAAGGTGCAGATCAGCTTCTCCGGTTCCGTGCAGGAGCTTGCCGCTCTGACAGACTCCGAAGAACCTCTGCGCTCCGGTTCCAAGGTGCGCGTCCTCGAGATTATAGACAGCACCACCGTACTGGTGGAGAAGCTGTAGCTCCCCCTGGGGCCACTTTTAGGCCCCCTCATAGCTCCTCCTATGACTTCCTAGGTCTTCCTAGGATATCCTAGGTCTTCCTAGGCCCTCCTAGGCTTTCTCCCCCCCCAATAACAAACAACCTAAAACATACCCATTATGATTGAACCCATTTATTTGATTATCGTAGGCGTAGTAGTGTTCGTTATGCTCGTTATGGCCATACTGAACCGCTACCGTCGTTGTCCCTCGGACAAGATCCTTGTTGTGTATGGCACCACTGGCGACCGTGGCTCTGCCAAGTGCGTCCATGGTGGCGGTACCTTCGTGTGGCCCGTCATCCAGGACTATGCCTACCTGTCACTGACCCCCATCGGCATTGATGCCAACCTTACCAATGCCCTGTCTCGCCAGAACATCCGTGTGGACGTTCCCTGCCGTTTCACCGTGGGTATCAGCACCGAGCCCGATTCCATGCTGGCTGCTGCCGAGCGCCTGCTGGGCCTTCAGTCTTCACAGATTCAGGAAATGGCTCGTGATATCCTGTTCGGTCAGTTGCGTCTGGTTATCGCCACCATGAGCATCGAGGAACTGAACTCCGACCGTGACAAGTTCCTGGAGGCCATCACCGCCAACGTGGAGGTGGAATTGAAGAAGATTGGTCTTCGCCTTATCAACGTGAACGTGACCGACATCAAGGACGAGAGCGGCTACATCGAGGCTCTCGGTCAGGAGGCTGCCGCCAAGGCTATCAACGAGGCCAAGGTTCGTGTTGCCGAGCAGGAGAAGGTGGGTGAGATTGGCCGTGCCGAGGCTGTCCGCGAAACCCGTATCCGTACCGCCGAGGCCAATGCCCAGGCAGTGCAGGGTGAGAACGAGGCAAAGATTACCATTGCCAACTCTGATGCCAACCGTCGTGAGCGTGAGGCTGAGGCTCAGCGCAAGGCGATAGCTGCCGAGAAGGTTGCCCAGGCTCAGGCTCTGGAGGAGGCTTATGCTGCCGAGCAGAAGGCCGAGGATGCTCGTGCCGACCGCGACCGTGCCAGCCAGAATGCCAATGTCATCGTGGCTCAGGAAATAGAAAAGCGCCGTCTGGTCATCGCCGCAGAGGCAGAGGCAGAGCAAAAGCGCGTGAACGCCAAGGGTGAGGCTGATGCCATCTACGCCAAGATGGAGGCAGAGGCTAAGGGTCTGTACGAGATCCTTACCAAGCAGGCCGATGGTTACGACCGCATGATCAAGGCAGCCGGAGGCGATGCCACCAAGGCATACACCCTGCTCCTGCTGGAGAAGCTGCCCGAACTTGTCAAGACTCAGGTGGATGCCATCAAGGGAATCAATATCGACAAGGTTACCGTTTGGGACGGTGGTGCTGGCAATGCCAATGGCCAGACCTCTACCGCCAACTTCCTGTCTGGTCTCATGAAGTCTGTTCCTCCCCTGAACGACCTGTTCGACCAGGCTGGCATGGCACTTCCCGAGTACCTTGCCAAGAAGAAGGACGAAGAGAAAGACGCTCCTGCCGCCAAGTAAGCAGGACCTGCCTTTATAATATTTCACAGCACGGGCATTCCGAGTGATGGAATGCACGTGCTGTTTTTCTTGCCTAATCCTTTGGTAGTTAGGCAGAAAATGCATACCTTTGCACCGCTAAAAGCAATAACAACACACCATGACTCAGCATAACGTAACAACCACCACTATGCCCATGCCTTGCGGCCCTATCACGCATGTTGGGGCTTTACGTGCTGATAATCAATCATTTACCCCCCCCTATTTCTACGGAATAACCTCGTCTCCTGCCATTGGCAGAAGCGATAAACATACAAGGTTCATGTCATCGTCCCACGTGGCGCTGGCATGAACCTTTTGCGTTTGTATCATAGTCCTTCCCAAGGACATCACTATAACTAACTAATAACAATACAACAAATAGATTAAAACTTATGAAGAAAACATTACTTTTATTCGCAATGCTCCTCGGAGTGGTAGGGGCATGGGCACAGATTGATTTAAGTAATCCTATTGTGACTTTCACTAATGTGCAAAAGGATGGTACAGAGCATATTTTGTATGTTGATCATGCTTCACAAAAGTTGAAGTTCAGAACTGTTGAGGAATCGGTAGAAGCGACTTTAAATGAATTGGGTGGTTATGCTCAATTTAGAGCAATTACCAAGGATGGAGGTAAGGTTGCCTTTTACAATGAATCTACAAGCAAATATATGATTTGGCGTGGTTCCAGTGGAGGATACAATGGTAATACTGGATTAACAGATGAATATAACAGTACCTATTGTGACTGGAGTTTAACTCGCGATATTCATCATGAGCCAGGGACTTTCTTTATCTGTTCAAAACGTAATAATGGTGATGCTGGTACTCTAATATATAATAAAAATAAATCTGGTTCCGACTTTTTTGACAATTATAGCAATAATATTGCTTGGGAATCCTCATATAGCAATCTTTTTAGAATTAGTGGTTTGCCTGTAGTGGAGTGTGTGTTGAAAGATGAATTGGGTACATTACATGAAGGTGAAATTGAATATTTAGGAAAACCTTTGTTAAATACCAACTATATAATATGCAATGAGCAATGGGATGGTTCTGTATTTAAGGCAGATATTACTTTTCCATTTGCTGTATCAGATGCAGATAATGCTAATCCCATGATTATTAGTGCCGGAGAGAAATCATGGACAGAAAATATAAGAAAATGGTATGCAGACGGTGCCAACATAAAAATTACACACGGCCAAGATCCAACACTTGAAAACATAAAGCGTTATCTTTGGACTGTACATATTGATGAGTTCAAGGACGGTGAGTTCTCTTTTAAGATTAAAAACTTTGATAGCAATACATATATATATACAGACCAAACATCATCAAATCATGCTTCAGGAGCGCTTGTTTTATCGGAAGAAAAGGCTTCGGTTTTTAATTTAAGTTCACCAAATAAAGATAACAAAGAGTATTACTCCTTCTTCACAAAATCGGGAGAAACTTATTTGTATCTTTCTGTAGGTAGTAGTGGTAGTGGCACGCAACATGTCGGTGTAAATACCTATCAACATGTGGGTACGAGTATAACCAATATTTCTTGCAAACTGAACTACAATCTGACAGACAAAGCAGGTAATAGTTATACTGGCGAATATGAGGGTTGGTCCGAATTGCAACCCGAACCTACATTTACAGGTGCAGAAGGATATACCCTTACAGATAAAGTTTGGGATGGCAATACGTTTACCGCCACCATCACCTTCCCCTTCCTCGTATCAAGCGAAACCGTATCTAATCCTACGATGATTAGTTCATATAATTATAATAAGCAAGCCCCAGACCAATTCAAATGGTGTGCTTCCGATAACAAGATAAAAGTAAAGGAAGGAGAAGAAATTGACTATTCTTCCATAGCCTCACATCTATGGCTTATTTATCCTAAGTTCAACAATGGAGCATTTACTTTCCAAATAAAGAATGTGGCAACAGGCTTATTTGTTAATAGTTCTGTTAGCGGTAATGGACATGACGATGAATCTACAGTTGTGCTATCAAGTGAGGCTACAGACTTCACTGTAGGTAAACGTGGTAGCGAAGGTGCGGAGTTCATAAATAGTTTTGGAAAGAGGTTGTCTGTAAACACATCTGACCCAAACCCCGCAGATAAAATACAAACTGTTGGAACTTATGACACTCACTATGGCACAGCAGTAACTTTCCCAGATTATATGGAAAGCACAACATGGCCCGAATTCGTGTCAACAGGAACAACACTCAATCCATTAGTTATTGCCATTGACAATGATGTAAAGAAGACTCTTGTTGCAAAAAAACTACCCAGTAGCGCAGATAGGTACGTACATGTAACTGCTTCAAACGAGGAACCCGAATTAGGCTATGGTCAGTGGACTATCTATCCTGCATTTTCTGGAAACATGATAGGCTTCAAGATTAAGAACATCGCCACAGAAACATATATCTATGCTAAGCCAAATGGTGCCAGCGAGGAATATCCCGTTGTGCTCAACGCAGATGGTACTGCCTTTGATTTCGCAGACTCAAAGTTTGCTTATACCGATGGTGTTAATACACTTTACTTGTCAGTTCCTACTAATGAGAGTTTTAATTTGCCTTTGGGTGTAAGTGCTGAGGCTGATGATACCCGAAAGACTATCGCTTTCCCAGAATTTAACAGTTTCCAAGTTACTATTGGTGAAGTAGGCTATACCACACTCTACTCCCCAATTACAGTAGTCGCCATCCCAGAAGAAGGAAAAGAGGTAGATATATATGCCATTACAGATGCAACAACCTCTGAGAACAATAAAGTGACTCTGACAAAACTTGAATCGTGGAATGTCATTCCTGCAAATCAGGGTTGCATACTTAAGGGAAGTGGTAAGATTGCATTCTCAAAGACCGATGATAGTTGGGTTATAGGTGACTGGTCAACTAATCTTTTGCGTGGCTCTTTCACTAACACCTACGTTCAAGGCGACGCATACGTATTGTCTGCCCCTGATGGTGTAGAGAGCGTTGGTCTCTACAAGGCAATGTTGAACAAGAATGAAAACGGTGAGGCAGGCACAACCCACTTCAAGAACAACGCCGGTAAGGCTTACCTCCCTGCAAGTGCTCTTAGTGCCGAGGCAGCAGAAAGTCGCTTCTTCCTCTTCGGTTTCGGCGATGGTGAGGAGACAGGCATCACAGAAACGGAAAACGGAAATGTGAAAACGGAAAACACTGAGGTATACGACCTTAGTGGCCGCCGTGTTCAGGGTGCCCAGAAGGGTATCTTCATCGTGAATGGCAAAAAAGTTGTACGTTAAGCGAGAGCAGAAGCAAAGTTAGCTTTGATTATGCCGAACGCAAACAACTTAAACGAAGTTAAGGTTGTGCGTTAGCGAGAAGTTAATGTTGTGCGTTAATGACAACGAAGAAAAGAGATAAAGTAAAGTTTTTTTATAATTGTTTTGATTTATAGTTTATTGGATGGTGTCTTCGGACTCCATGTCCCACCTCCCCCTGCTCCCTTGCCGTGAGGCACGGGACAGGGCGGAAAGGACAGAAACATAAATCGGAACATAAACAACGAATGACGACAATGAAAAAGACATATATCGCCCCCTCAGTAGAGGTTATAAAGGTAGGTGCCATCAGCATGCTGGCAGCAAGCATGGGAATTAACGACAAAGAGGTAGATACCGAAACCGACCAGCTTGGCCGTGAGGACAACACCCCCAGTACTCCCAACCTGTGGGACCAGAGCTGGTAAACCATGGATGTACTCCATAGCAATCCCGACGGAGCACATTACCCCAAACCACAATTAAGGATAAAACACAGCAGCCGCCGTGGCATAACGCCATAGCGGCTGCTGCATTTATAAGAGGTGTAATTTTAGCCCTCCCGAGCCCGGACCTCGGTCCTCCCGAGGACCGACCCGAGAGTTCCCGGTTCTTTCGCCTCGGTCCTCGGGAGGACCGAAAGGGGGGGCTTAGGAGAGCATAAGAGGTTATAGGAAGACCTAGGATGTCCTAGGAAGGCCTATGAGAATTTAGGAGTTCTATAGTAGGGCGGGAAAACGGAAAACTGACTAACGCAACCACCTACTTTCTACCCCTGAGACAGGGGTAGTACCCCGCAGGGGGGAGGGGGTGGATAGGAAATGACAGGTCGTAACGAAGTTTGCGACCTCTCCAGCGCCAGCGTGAAGCACGAAATAAAACTCTGCGCTCTTTGCGTGCTCTGCGTGCAAAAAACAATATCTTATTCTTAATCTCACGCAAAGAGCGCAGAGTACGCAAAGTTCCATGGTAAACTACGCTTTCGCTGGAGTAGTCGCTGCTACGCACGACAGAGGACGCAGAGGCGTAGACAAGCGGAAAACGGAAAACTGCGAGTAAGCGAGGGCAATCAAATTTGTTTGAATTGCCGAGCGTGAGCAGGTTCAAGACCGCGAAGCGGAATTAAATCGGAAAACTATCCACCCCCTCCCCCCTGCGGGGTACTACCCCTGTCTCAGGGGTAGAAAGTGGGTGTTTCCGTTTTCCGTTCGTCATGGGTGAACAGTTTTCCGTTTCCCGTTTTGACTTCAGCCCCTTCGGGCGTCGACCTTTGGTTCACCTTTCCGTTCGTCAGGGGGTGGTGTTTACGGACGCTGCACGCAGCGTCCCTACCCGAATTTGAACCCCAATCGGCAGATTTGGGTTGAATGGTAATGTAGGGAGGCTGCGTGCAGCGAGGGTATTGTTTCTCGGACACGGGGAGGTGTCCGAGATTGAAAGAGTATTAGTTAGAGCATTGGAATCAGTCCCATTCCAGGACAACCTTGCCACACTGGCCAGACTCCATGATGTCGAAGCCCTTCTGGAAGTCGGCAATGGGGAAACGGTGTGTGATAACGGGGCTCAGGTCCAAACCGGAGATGAGCATCTGCTCCATCTTGTACCAGGTCTCCCACATCTCGCGGCCGTAGATACCCTTGATGGTAAGGGCCTTGAAGATAATCTCGCTCCAGTCAACGGTAGTTGAGGGAGGCAGGATGCCCAGCTGGGCAATCTTGGAGCCGTTGTACATGTTGGCAACCATGTCGCGGAAAGCGATGGGAGAACCAGACATTTCCAGACCTACGTCGAAACCACGGATGCCGAGTTTCTCCATAGCTTGTGCCACGGTCTCGCCCTTGGAAGCATTAACGGTGCAGGTAGCGCCCATCTTCTTGGCAATATCCAGACGGTAGTCGCTCAGGTCGGTAACAACAATATTCTTGGCACCTGCAAACTTGGCAATGGCAGTGGCCATGGTACCAATCAGGCCGGCACCTGTGATGAGGACGTCCTCGCCCAGCAGGGGGAATGACAGGGCAGTGTGGGTAGCGTTGCCGAAGGGGTCCATGATGGCGGCCATGTCGTCGCTGATGCGCTCGTCCAGCTTCACCACGTTGCTCTCGGGGATAGACAGGTATTCTGCAAAGGCACCATCGCGGTTTACACCAACGCCGATACTGTTCTCGCAGATGTGCTGCAAGCCACGGCGGCAGTTACGGCAGTGTCCGCAAGCGATGTGGCCCTCACCTGTTACGCGGTCGCCCACCTTGATGTTGCGCACACCGGGACCAACCTGCTCTACAACACCCACATACTCATGACCGATGGTCATTGGGGTCTTGATGGTCTTCTGGCTCCACTCGTCCCACTTGTAGATATGCAGGTCTGTACCACAGATAGCAGTCTTCTTGATCTTGATAAGTACATCGTTCACGCCAACCTCGGGCATGGGCACTTCTTCCATCCAAATGCCTTTCTCGGGCAGTTTCTTTACTAATGCTTTCATTGTGTTATGTCTTATTGGATTGGTTATATATTCTTTCCGTTAGCAAATTTACGCTTTTTTTGGTTTACGGCAAAGGAGTTTCTGTCTTTTTTGCTCTTAGCACTGATGTGAAGCAGCATTGTCTACTGCCACTCTATGGTCAGGTACTCATCCTCCCCGTTCCATACACAGCCTTCGTGGTCTTCGTAACCCTCAATATTGTATTCGGCATAATGGGGTTCTCCCTTCTTCAGGTGTATGTACTGAGGAGGACATTCGCAACTCAGGCATATCTCCGTGTCGGAGATTTCCTTGACGATGAATGTATAACGCTCTGGGAATACCTTGTTCACGACGAGTTCCTCGCCCACCTTTGTAACCTCACTGTCCAAAACGTAGGACGTGGTATCGCTCTTACCACCGATATCCCACTCCGAAACGTTCAATTTAATGTGAATGTGTGCCATATATGTGTATTTTATGATGGTTCTACCCTCTTCTCTCTGCCCAGTCGCTTCGGTCAAGGTTTCTGTATCCTATGGCCTCGGCAACATGGTGGCTCTGTATGGATTCTGCCCCCTCAAGGTCGGCAATGGTTCTGGCAACCTTCAGGATACGGCTGTAGGCACGGGCGGAAAGCTGCAGACGTTCCATGGCAAGGCGCAGGAGTTCGCTGCTCTCCGTGTCCAAGGCACAATATTCTTTCAGGTGCTTTTCCGACATCTGGGCATTGCAGTGCACGCCTGGGATGGAGGCAAAGCGCTGGGCTTGGATGTTTCTGGCACGCAGGACACGTTCGCGGATGACGGAACTGGGTTCTCCCGGTGCTGCCGTGGAGATTTCCTGGAAGGAGAGAGGCAATATCTCGCACTGTATGTCTATGCGGTCGAGTAGGGGACCGCTGATTTTGTTCAGGTAGCGTGAAATCTGCCCAGGGGTGCATACACATGCCTTGGTGGGATGATTGTAGTAACCGCAAGGGCAGGGGTTCATGGATGCCACGAACATGAAATTGCAGGGATAGTCCACTGTGCCCTGTATGCGGCTGACGGTGATGTGGCGGTCTTCCAAAGGCTGGCGCAAGACCTCCAGGGCCTGGCGCTGGAATTCCGGCAACTCGTCGGCAAAAAGCACACCATTGTGGGCCAGGGAAATCTCGCCGGGTTGCGGATTGGCTCCGCCACCAACGAGTGCCGTCTGGCTGATGGTATGGTGAGGACTGCGGAAGGGACGTGTGGCGATAAGCGAGCAATGGCGCACTCCGTCGGCACCGACAGGCGGAACCTGGAGTTTGCCTGCTACGCTATGTATCTGTGTGGTTTCCAGACTCTCCTGCAAGGTAAGTGGAGGCAGGATGCTGGGCAAACGCTTTGCCATCATGCTCTTGCCGCTGCCCGGAGGGCCTATCATGATGAGGTTGTGACCGCCTGCCGCCGCAACTTCTATGGCACGCTTCACGCTTTCCTGTCCTTTCACATCGGCAAAGTCAAGGTCGAAATGTGACTGACGCTCGTAGAAATCCTTGCGGGTATCAATCTGTACAGGCTCAAGATGGTGTGTGCCGTTAAGGAATCCCACCACTTCGGACAGGTTGTTGACGCCATAGACACGGAGTTTGTCCACCACGGCGGCTTCCTGGATGTTCTGCATGGGTACGAACAGTGATTCGTAGCCAAGGGCACGTGCCTTGATGGCAATGGGCAGTGCACCACAGATGGGCTGCAGGGAACCATCCAGACTGAGTTCGCCCACCATCATGACCTTGTCCAGGCGGCTGGCATCCACCTTCTCGCAAGTGGCGAGTATGCCTATGGCTATGGGCAGGTCGAAGCCGCTTCCCACCTTGCGTACGTTGGCCGGAGCGAGGTTAACGGTTATCTGCTTGCATGGGAAGGGGAACCCGCTGTTCTCCATGGCTGCCGTTATGCGCTCGTGACTCTCCTTGACGGCATTGTCCGGCAGGCCTACGAGCACGAACCGTATGCCTCTGGAACTGTTCACTTCGATTGTTACCTGCTGGGCATCCAATCCCTGAACCGATGCACTATAGACTTTGGCAAGCATGATTTACGAGTTAGGAAAGAGGTTACTTGAGCAGTTCGCCTATGCGCTCGTCATAGTCGAGGCTGTCGTCCACGAAGAACTTCAGTTCGGGGATGATGCGCAACTGCATGCGCACCCGGTTGCCCAGTTCGTAGCGCACGGACTTCACGTTGGCATTGATGTTGCCCACGATTTCCTCGGCCTTGTCGCTGGGGAAAACGCTCAGGTATGCACGGCAGATGCTCATGTCGGGGCTGATGCGGCAGGCGCTGACACTGACCAGTACGCCACGCATGCCGGCAGTCTGCTTCTGGAACATGTCGCTCAGTTCCTTCTGTATCAGTCGTGCTATCTTCTGTTGTCTTGTTGTTTCCATATAATATATAATGTGTTATTTCTTTCTGATTATCGTCAGGCCATCCCTTAGTGGCAGGATGACCTTTTCCACTCTGTTGTCCTTGGCCACAAGGTCGTTGAACTTCTGCAAGCCCAGAGTCTGGAGGTCGCTTTCCCGAGCCAGTTCGGTTATGCGGCCGTACCACAGGGTGTTGTCTGCCAGGATATAGCCTCCTGGGCGCAGGCGTGGCAGAATCATTTCGTAGTATTCCACATACTCCCTCTTGTCGGCATCTATGAAGGCCATGTCCCACTCCACGTCCATCTGCGGCACGAGTTCCTTGGCATCGCCGATGTGAATATGAACAAAGTGCCCATAGGGACTGCCCTCTATCCACGGGCGGGCAAAGTCCTCCATCTCGTCAAAGACCTCGAAGGTATGCAGCTCCGCACCCTCCTCCAACCCCTCTGCCATGCTCAGGGCGGAGTATCCGCTGAACATGCCCAACTCCAGGACCCGTTGCGGCCGTATCATCTGCACGAGCATCTTCAGTAGACGACCCTGCAAATGTCCGCTGGCCATCTGACCATAGGACAGTTTCAGCTGGGTGTCGCGCCAAAGTCTGTGCAGATAATCCCCCTCGGCATCTATGTGGGAGAGTATGTAAGAATCAAGATCGTTCAAACGTTTCTTTTTTAAATTGTATGTTATTTCATGTGCAGCAAAGCCTCTATAGCCAGGCGGTAGCTGTTAAGTCCGAAACCGCAGATTACTCCCTTGCAGGCAGGGCTGATGACACTATGGTGGCGGAACTCCTCGCGCTGGTGCACATTGCTGATATGCACCTCCACCACTGGAGTGCTAACGCACTTGATGGCATCCATCAGCGCCAGGCTGTAGTGGGTGTATGCTCCGGCATTCAGCACTATACCGTCCGCTTCAAAGCCAACTTCGTGTATCTTGTTTATCAGTTCGCCCTCCACATTGCTCTGGTAGTAGTCTATGCGGATGTTGGGGAATGCGTTGCGCAACACATTCAGATACTCCTCAAACCCTTTCTTGCCGTATATTTCGGGTTCTCGGGTGCCCAGCAGGTTAAGATTGGGTCCGTTGATAATTTGGATTCTCATAATAAAGACGTATATTTGCGTGCTCAAAGGTACAAAAAAAAACAACTAACGCCAAGCATTTCTGCAGGTGATGGCGCAAAAACGCAACATTGTTGCCCTCACGGCATTTGCATGGCAAAACATAAGAACAATACAATGCCCAATATATGCAACACAGGAAACGTATCGCAGGATATAATAAAGAGATACATGCAGTACCTGCGCCTTGAACGTTCGTACAGCACGCACACGCTCGATGCATATTGCCGGGACCTACAGAAACTCTTCAACTTCTACTCGGACAACGGCATAGAGTTCCGCAATGTCACCCTGAATGAACTGGACCTGTTTGCCGGGAGCCTGAGGGACAAGGGCATAGCGGCGCGCAGCATAGCCAGAATACTGAGCGGAGTGCGTTCCTTTTACCGCTTCCTGTCTTTAGAGAAGGAAATAGAGCAGGACCCCACGGAATTGATGGAGTCGCCCAAGATAGGGAAGCATCTGCCACAGGTGCTTACGGTGGATGAGATAGACCAGATTCTTGATGCCATAGACCTGAGCAAGCCCGAGGGAACCCGGGACCATTGTATCATAGAGGTGCTGTACAGCTGCGGCCTGCGCATCAGCGAACTCATAGATTTGCGCATCTCCAACCTTTTCCTTGATGAAGGGTTCATACGAATACATGGAAAGGGCAAAAAAGAGAGGCTGGTGCCCATCTCGCCAAGAGCAATCAGGGAATTGCATAATTGGTTTGAGGTGCGCAGGCATATAGACATAAAGCGAGGTTATGAGGACCACGTCTTTGTGTCTCGGACCAGGGGGAAGGCCCTGTCGCGCATATCGCTTTTTGTCTTCATCCAAAACTATGCCGCCAATGCCGGAATCACGAAGGAGATATCGCCACATACGTTCCGTCACAGTTTTGCCACCCATCTGGTTCAGGGCGGTGCCAACCTGCGTGCAATACAGGAGATGCTTGGGCACGAAAACCTTGGCACAACGGAAATATACATGCATCTGGATACCACACATTTGCGCGAGCAGATACTCGCTTACCATCCAAGGAGCAAGAAAAAACAGGTGCAGAATACTTAAAAAAGAATAAAATGCTATATCAAGGGAGGGGAGCATGGCGTTTGTATGACGTTATTGGTATTTTTTTCGTATCTTTGCACGCAAATTAAGTAAAGTGTCTTGCAGACACAAAATGCAAAGCAACAATAATCAAATTATATAAACCAAAGACATGAGAAAGAGTTATCTTATTGCATCAGTATTAGGCTGTGCAGCAATCATGAGTTCATGCAGCAAGTTGGGCGACCTCAGTGCGGACAACTTCAAGGTAACCCCCACTCCTCTGGAGGCTGTGGGCGGTGATGTTGCCGCTACCATCAACGGCGTCTTCCCCGAGAAGTACATGAAGAAAAAGGCCGTTGTTACTGTTACTCCTGTACTGAAGTACGAAGGAGGAGAGGCTGTAGGCCAGAGCGCTACCTTCCAGGGCGAAAAGGTTGAAGGCAACGGAACGGAAATAAGCTACAAGGTTGGCGGAACATATACTATGAAGACAAACTTCAAGTACGTGCCTGCTATGATCAAGAGTGACCTGTATGCACGTTTTGAGGCAAAGTTGGGCAAGAAGACCGTATCCGTTCCCGAGGTGAAGATTGGTTATGGTGTTCTCTCTACCAGCGAACTGCTTGGCCGTTGCACCATTACCGCCAGCACTGCTCCCGACGCATTCCAGCGCGTAATAGAGCAGAAGCAGGAGGCAAACATCAAGTTCCTTATCGGCCAGGCCAACCTGCGTACAAGCGAACTGTCAAGTGTGAGCATCCAGGATCTGGTGAAGATACTGAAGGAAATCAACGACATGCAGGAAGAGCGTGCCTTGCAGAGCATTGAGGTAAGTGCCTATGCAAGTCCCGACGGCAGCTTCGACCTGAACGAGAAGCTGGCAGAGAAGCGTCAGGATGTTTCCTCAAACTATCTGGGCAAGCAGTTGAAGAAAATCAACATGGATGCAGAGGTTGACACCAAGTTCACCGCCGAGGACTGGGAGGGTTTCCAGGAGCTGGTAAGCAAGAGCAACCTGCAGGACAAGGACGTAATTCTGCGTGTCCTCTCTATGTATCAGGATCCCGAGGAGCGTGAACAGCAGATTCGCAACATGAGCAGCGTGTTCACCGAGATTGCTGATGGTATCCTGCCCGAGCTGCGTCGTGCACGCCTGATCGTGAACTATGAGGTTATTGGCCGTAGCGATGAGCAGATTATCGAACAGTTTGCTCAGGATGCAAGCAAGTTGAGCGTAGAGGAACTGCTCTATGGCGGCAACATGCTTGTAGAGGATGCCACAACACGCAAGCAGTGGTACGAGAAGACCATTGAGATTTATCCCAACGACTACCGTGCCTACAACAACTTGGCTCAGCTCGCCATCATGGAGGGCAACCTCACTACAGCACAGAACTGGCTGCAGAAGGCAAAGGCTGTGAATGCCAAGGCATCAGAGGTTAATGCCAATATGGCAATCATCGCCATTAAGAACGACGACATCCAGAAGGCAGAGACTTTGATGGGACAGGCAAGTGGCAGTGACACCTTCAATGAGGTGCTTGGCAACCTGAACATCGCCAAGGGCAACTTTGCACAGGCACAGCAGAATCTGGCACAGACACAGACCAATAGTGCCGCACTGTCACAAATCCTGAACAAGGACTACGCTGCTGCACAGAAGACCCTTGCTGCAATCAAGACCCCAGATGCCACTACCAGCTATCTGAAGGCTGTACTGGCTGCGCGTACAAGCGACACAGGAGCCTTGAAGAGCAATCTGAAGGTTGCCATTGCAAGCGACTCATCACTGAAGGAGCGTGCTGCCAACGATCTGGAGTTCGCTAAGTACCAGAACACCATTGCTGACTTGGTAAAGTAATATTACAAGAATCATGCATCATGCTTTAAGCATCAGAACTTGCATAGTTGTTATCATCACCCTTTTTGCCCTCGTGTCATGCGGAGGCAGAAAGGGTGAACTGCGTATAAAGGGAGAGTTCAAGGGACTAAACAACACGGACCTTACCATCTACAGCCGCGACGGAGTAATATCCGGCATTGATACCCTGCATATCCGCAACGGCAAGATAGACTGGTCCTGCAGCTATACGAAGAACCATGGAACCCTGACTATCGTCTATCCGACATATTCCACCCTCACGGTCTTTGGAAGCAGTGGAGATGTAATCAGGATAGAGGGCGATGCCAAACATCTGAGTGCCACCAAGGTTAGCGGCAATGCCGATAACGAGGCATATACTATGTTGCGCGAACAGATGGAGAATGCTACGGCAGAGGAAAAGTCCAGGCTGATAAAGGCCTTTATCCAGAATAATCCGGAGTCGGCAGTAACGAGATTCTTGCAATTGGACGAACTTTCCAGACAAACACCCGGCACATTGAAGGCAGGAGAGGAACTTCCTCCATTTTCACTTGTAATGCGCAAAGGTGATACCATAACGACCGACTCGTTGAAGGGGAAATACACTTTAATGACTTTCTGGTCCAACTGGCGCGGCGGCACCAGTACCATGAACACGAGAATCAGAAGACTGCGTCGCCAGACTAAAAACAAGCTGGAGTGCATCTCTTATAATCTGGACGTGGGAGACAATGTCCTGAATTACATAGAACGTAACGATACCGTAACGTGGCACAGTTATTGCGACCAGAAGGCCTTCCAGTCGGACCTCGTTTCCCGTCTGGGTATCCGCGATATACCATTTTATATCCTTGCCGACACTGCCGCATGTATAATCGCTGCAGGCAGAGACTGGCAGAAGGATATAGAGCCGGCGTTGACTGATATAATAAAAGAATTAGACACCAAGGACTGATATTTTAAACAAACAATGAAATACGAGCTTCTGATATCACGCCGCTATCTTTTCTCGAAGAAGAGCCACAATGCAATCAACATAATATCGCTGATTGCTGTTGTGGGTGTTGCTGTGGCAACTATGGCGATGGTGATTGTCATGAGCGTATTCAACGGGTTTCAGGGACTGGTGGCAACACTCTTTACAGGATTTGATCCCGAACTGCGCATAACCCCACGACAGGGAAATGCAATAGATTTGGAGGATGAGAGGATTGCCTCACTGGCAGAGTCGGAGCATGTAGCTGTCTTTACTCCTGTGCTGGAGGGGCAGGCCCTTGCTGTGGCGGGAAGGACACAGAAGGTTGTAATGCTGAAGGGAGTTTCGGACAACTTCCTGCAACAGTCCAACATGGTCCATACGCTTTACGGAGATGCGGATCCGGTTCTTTGTGTCGATGTCCTCGAGTACTGTATTCCCGGCATTAGTCTCTGCAACCAACTGGAACTGCCGCTCAATTTTGTAGAACCGCTGCAGATATATGCTCCCAAGCGCGGTGAGCGCGTAAACCCTGGCAACCCGAGGGCAAGCTTCAATCAGGACGAACTGATGTCCTCCGGACTCGTGTTCAATGTCCAGCAGGCAAAATACGACTCCGAGTACATCCTGTGTTCCATAGGGTTTGCACAAAGGATATTCGAGAAACAAGGTCAGGCTTCGGCGATAGAGATAAAGCTTGCACCAGACGGCAGCCGGACGGCAATAGAGGCTTTGCTTGGCGATTCTTTCCAGATACAGGACCGTTATGAGCAGCAAAGGGACATCTTCCGCATTATGGAAATAGAGAAACTCCTTTCGTATGCCTTCCTGTGCTTTATTTTGTTTGTAGCCTGTCTGAACATCATGGGCAGCCTGAGTATGCTCATGATAGAAAAGAAGGATGACCTGCGGACGCTTTCCGCTATCGGTTCCACAGATGTGCAGATTCAAAGGATATTCATCTATGAGGGAATGCTGATTATCATGGGCGGTGCACTTGTGGGTATGCTCCTTGCAGTTGGGCTATGTGTGGCGCAACAGCAGTTTGGTCTCATCAGACTCGGACAAAGCGAAGGAAGTTTTATCGTTGATGTCTATCCGGTGGTATTGGAGGCGACGGATTTGCTAATCATTCTGCTTACTATCCTGTTTGTCGGCGGTGTCAGTGTCGCATGGGCGACAAGAAGGCGATAAACCGTGGCATAAAAAGACCGTTGACCAAGAAAACTATGGCAAACCTGTGTTTTTGTCAATTTATTCTGTATCTTTGTGCACATATAGCGCTAATTCAAGATAATTACAATACAAATCAACCTTTACTATGAAGAAACTATTCACAACACTTCTATCATGCTTGGCCGTACTCGGAGCCAGCGCTCAGACAGTGACCATTTCTCCCCTGCCTCAGCAGGTTTCTTGGGGAGACAGAGCCTTTGCCAATTCGGAGAAATTCTATCTTGTCGGCGCAAGTATGGCCGATACCGATGCTGTAGAGCTCCTTTCTTCCAAGGTGAATGTGATTGGTACCAGCGAAAAGGTTGATGCCAAGAAGTTCCCTGGTGCAACTCCCATCATCATTGGCGAGGCAAACGACAAAGCCGTAAAGAAGTTTAAGAAACTTGTTCCGTCACAGGCAGAAGGCTACTATTTGAAGGTAGGTGCTGATCAGGTTGTTGTTGCCGGTCGTGACAACAGCGGTACATTCTATGCTGTTCAGACTTTGGTGCAGATAATGAGCCAGCCCGATGTTATGGCATGCGAAATCAGCGACTTCCCCAGCGTAACAGACCGTGGCGTTATCGAGGGTTTCTACGGCAACCCATGGAGCCACAAGGACCGCCTGCGCCAGTTCGATTTCTATGGCCAGTACAAGATGAATACCTATGTGTTCGGTCCCAAGGACGATCCATACCACCGTGCACGCTGGCGTGAGCCTTATCCCGCCGATGAGGCTGCAAAATTGAAGGAATTGGTAGATGCCGCCCATAAGAACAAGGTGAAATTCGTTTGGGCCATCCATCCTGCCGGCGACATCAAGTGGTGCCTGGAGGACTCCATCAACGTGGCAAAGAAACTGGACCTCATGTACGACCTCGGTATCCGCTCCTTCGCCGTGTTCTTCGACGATGTTTGGGGCGAGGGTGCACGTGGCGACAAGCAGGCAGGACTGCTCAACTATCTGACAGACAACTTCGTGCGCAAGCACAAGGACGTGGAGCCTTTGATAATGTGTCCCTCTCAGTACAACAAGGGTTGGACCAGCGGCGACTATCTCAATACCTTGGGCACCAAGATGTATCCCGAGGTTCGCATCATGTGGACTGGTAACTCCGTGGTAGACATGATTGAGGAGAACGATATGCAGTGGATTAACGACCAGATTAAGCGCAAGGCCTACATCTGGCTCAACTATCCTGTAAACGACTACTGCCAGAGCCGCATTCTCATGGGCAAGACCTATGGCAACGGCCTCAACATCAACGACATGGTGAGCGGTTTCTGCTCTAACCCCATGGAGTATGCCGAGGCTTCAAAGGTAAGCCTGTACAGCATCGCTGACTACACCTGGAACATGCCGGCATACGATGCTGTAAGGTCCTGGGAGCGTGCCTTGGCTGCTCTGATGCCTACCAGCGCTGATGCTTTCCGTGTGTTCTGTGAGAACAATGTCGACCTGGGCCGTACCGGTCATGGTCTGCGCCGCGAGGGCGAGAGTCCTGCTTTCATGGCAAGTGCTGAAACTATAGCCGGTCTGGCAGAAAGTTTCCAGCAGCTTGTATGGGCTGCCGACAATCTGCTTGCTGACGAGGTGAACAACCCCGAGATGCTGGCAGAAATAAAGCCCTGGGTAGAGAGCATGCGCCTGTTGGGCCAGCGCGGCCAAATGTTTGTAAGTATGGCTTGCGACATGATGAACATGGATAGCGTTGCCTTCATAGGCCATTATCGTGCACAGTTGCAGTTGGAGCAGAAGCAGAAGGCTATCATAAGCCGTGACTATGAGGGTTCTATCGTCAAGGCAAAGCCCGTGGTGAGTGGTGATGTCATCACTCCATGGCTGAACGAGAATTTGGCAGAACTGGTCAAGGTCTACAAGAAACAGCACACCTACGGACTGGAATACTTCCCCGTACAGGCCATCGAGGATGGTGAATATTTCATTAAGGTGAACGGCGAGTACCTGACCAATGCTCAGGCTGGTGCCGACCGCGTGGGCGACTTCCCAGTGTTCCAGGCAGAGCGCGATGTTATCAATCCCCAGCGTCAGCAGTGGATTATTGAGCAGAACAGCAAGACCGGCCGTTACAAGATCTACAACAAGCAGGACGGCCGTTACATCAATGAGACTGGTGCATTCTGGTTCAATAAGGAACGCAATCCGTTTGATGCACAATGGCACACCTATCTGCTTGTGAAGCAGGAAGGCAAGTGGAGCATCCAGAATGGCGGTGCCGGTGGCAACGGCTATTGGCAGCGTGAAGGCAATCGCCTGGGCAACAAGGGTGCAGGCGAGTTCATCTTCGAAATCGAAAAGGTAAACTAACCGCCTCGTCCCTAAAGCCTCTATAGTCCATAAGGACCCTAAACTTTCTAAAGACCCTAAAACCCCAAATGAAGAAAATATTTTCCCTCCTTGCTGCCAGTGCCATCGCACTGGCAGCATCTGGCCAGCAGAATATCACCCCCGAGGTCCTCTCTTCTCTGAAGCAGAGCTATGCCGGCAATTCCGCTGACCGTGCACGCCAGAGCGTGGTGAGCAACGGCAGTTTCCGCAAACTGGCCATGCGCCCCGAGGTGAATACTACTGGCGCTAACACACACTTCTCTGTAGACATACGCAATACTGGCATCTCTGATCAGCAGAGCAGCGGTCGTTGCTGGATGTTCACAGGTTTGAACGTTCTACGCAACAAGGCCATGAAGAAGATGGGTGTGAACGGTTTTCAGTTCAGCCACATCTATCTGTTCTTCTACGACCAGCTGGAGAAGTCCAACCTGTTCCTGCAGGGCATAATAGACACCCGTAGCGAGAGTATCGACCACCAGAAGGTGCAGTGGCTCATGCAGAACCCCTTGTCCGACGGCGGTACATACACCGGTGTGGCTGACCTGGTGAGCAAGTATGGTCTGGTGCCTGCTGAAGTGCAGGCCGAGACTTGGGCGAGCAACAATACCAGCGAGATAGACGGACACCTGAAGCGCAAGCTCCGCGAGATAGCCATCAACCTGCGTGAGCAGGCCGCGGCTGGCAAGAGCGAGGCAGAACTGCAGGCCTACAAGGTGGAGCAGATGAAGACCATCTACCAGATGCTTGTACTGGCATACGGCGAACCCGTTCAGGAGTTCCTTTGGGCACCACGTGGCAACGACGGCAAGCTGCTCTCCGAACTGAAGAAGTACACTCCTCTGGAGTTCTATCGCGAGTACTGTGCAGAGGCAGGAGACCTGCAGAAGGACTACGTTATGCTCATGAACGATCCCTCGCGTCCATATAATAAGGTATATGAGATAGACATGGACCGCCACATGCATGAGGGGCACAACTGGCTGTACCTGAACCTTGATATAAAGGACCTGGCTCCCATTGCCATTGCTTCACTTCAGGACAGCACGCAGATGTATTTCTCTTGCGACGTGGGCAAGTTCCTGGATAGCAAGAAGGGCATTCTGGACATCCAGGCTTGGGATTACAACTCTCTGCTTGGCACAACCTTCGGCATGAACAAAAAGCAGCGCATACAGACACGCGATTCTGGTTCCTCTCATGCCATGACTCTCATGGCGGTGGACCTGGATGAAAAGGGCAACCCCATCAAGTGGAAGGTGGAGAACTCCTGGGGCGCAGCCAGCGGTCACAACGGTTATCTGATCATGACCAATGAGTGGTTCAACGAGTACATGTTCCGCGTTGTTGTTCACAAGAAGTACATGCCCAAGAAACTCATGAAGCTCATGGAGCAGAAACCCACTCTGCTTCCTGCATGGGACCCCATGTTCATGGAAGAGAAGTAATACGTCCGTAGTACCTAAAAAGAACGCTAACTGCTTTGTGATAGTCAGTTAGCGTTTTTTTGTTTTGAAGGCCTAGTTTTAGGTTTGATTTGTAAATTCATACATAAATCACAGCATTTCATACATATATGCTTGGATATGTTCAATGGTGTAGGTATTTATGATGATACGCAATTCTCTGGAATATCTGCGTACCAACATCATTAAGGAGCGTATAACCAAACCTACTGATGATGAACGATCGCTAAAAGTTTTCAATTATCCATTCCAAGCATTGGAAGAAGCTGTTGTCAACGCCTTATATCACAGAGATTACAAGGAACGTGAACCAGTGGAAATTACTATTGAACCAGATAGAATCAGCATACTCAGTTATTCTGGTCCTGACCGTTCTATAAGTTTGGAGTCACTAAAAGAGGCCAATATGCTCAGATCTCGCAGATACCGCAACCGTAGGTTAGGAGATTTTCTCAAAGAGTTAGACCTGACAGAAGGAAGAGCTACTGGTATCCCTACTATACAAAAGAAACTCAGAGAAAATGGTTCGCCTAAGGCAACAATAGAAACTGACGATTCACGTTCATATTTTCTCATTGATATTCCTGCAAGGAAGGATTTTGTCCAAGATGCGGATAAGATAAGAGAGTCTGATATAGAGCGGATTAAGCTCAATGTGTCCAAGATGTGTCCAAGATATGTCCATGAACGAATTAGGCTTATTGGCAATTTGTCTACTGAGAGCTCAAGAAGAAATTTCTGCTCAGGACATGCTGAATGGTATAGACCGGGTTTCTTTTAAGCAGAAGAGACGAAAGTACCTTGATAAGTTACTTGAGATGGGCGCAATTTCAATGACAATACCTGACAAACCAACCAGCAAAAAACAGAGGTACATACTTTCTGAGATTGGATACGACATAATTCATATGCTGTAAGAAGCCATTATGGCAGAATTATAAAATATTTCCAGACCTCTGCCTTTTTGTTCAGCATTACTTAAATATATCCAACCTACCTCGCTACAGAGATAGGTTGGATTTATTAGCATTTGGTGTGGGGGTAGTAATGATGTTTAAATCACTCCGCGTACCTTGTCATCGAAGGCGGAGAGGGCGGCTTTGGCGCCTTCGCCCATGGAGATTATAATCTGCTTGTAGGGGACGGAGGAGACATCGCCGGCGGCATAGACGCCTGGGATGCTTGTGCGGCAATGGGTGTCGATGATGATCTCTCCGATGCGGGATTTCTCCAATTCACCGAAAGGCTGGCTGTTGGCGCTGAGGCCTATCTGTACGAATACTCCGTCCAGGGGCAGGTTGTGCTCGGCATCGGTTGTGCGGTTCTTCAGGCGGAGGGCAGTTACCTTTTCGCCATTGCCAATGACCTGCAGGGTTTGGGTTGAGGTGAGAATCTCCACATTGGGCAGACTCCTGGCCTTGTCCTGCAGAACCTGGTCGGCCTTCAGTGTGTCCATGAACTCGAGGACGGTAACCTTCTTGCAGATTCCTGCCAGGTCTATTGCTGCTTCGACGCCCGAATTGCCGCCACCCACCACGGCAACCTCGCGTCCGGCATAGAAAGGACCGTCGCAATGCGGACAGAATGCTACTCCGCGACCGATGTATTCCGCTTCGCCCTCCACATTAAGTCGGCGCCAACCGGCACCTGTGGCTATGATTACGGCAGGAGCAGAGAATACCTCGCCACCCTTTACCATGATTTCCTTCTCCTTGCCAAGCAGGGAGGTGCTCTCGATGCGGCGGTTCTCGAACAACTCTATGGTGGGGTAGTGGGCAAGATGGGTGCGCAGGTTGTCGGCCAGTTCGCTACCCGTGGTATATGGTATGGATATCAGGTTCTCTATGCCCACGGTGTCCTTCACCTGTCCGCCAATACGCTCTGCCACCATTGCCACCTTCAGTCCCTTGCGTGCAGAGTATATAGCCGCCGATGCACCAGCAGGGCCTCCACCAAGTACAATGACATCGAAATGTCGGTGTAACGGGGTGTTTTCATCGCTTTCGCTTTCTTGTGATGGCGGAAATGCCTCCTCCAGTTTCTCCAGCAGTTCTCCCAGGGAACCACGTCCCACGTGTATCATCTTGCCTTTGCAGAAGACGGCAGGAACTGCCTGTACGCCCAGTTTGTCCACCTCGCTCTGGAAGAGTGCGCCGTCCACCATTTCGTGACGGATGTTGGGGTTGAGCAGGGCAAAGATGTTTAGTGTCTGCACCACATCGGGGCAATTGGTACAGGTAAGCGACACGAAGGTCTGCAGATGTATGTCGCCCTTCAGGGCACGGATGCGCCTTGCCACTCCCTCGTCGGGCAGGTTCTTGCCCTTGCCATCGGCATTCAGTATGGCCAGGAGCAGGGAGGTAAACTCGTGCCCGTTGGGTATGCCACGGAAGGAAATGCCGGTTTCTTCGCCATTTTTCAGCAGGGCAAAGCCAAAGGTGTCGCCATCGGTTTCGTGAACCTCCACATTGAGGTGGGAGGATGTACCCTGAAAGTCGTTTAGGAACTCTATCAGCTGCTTGCTTTCCTCTCTTTGGGGAGAATGGCTGATGCGAAGGGTATAGTGGGCTTCCAGAGTGCGGAAGACGTCGGTAACTTGTTGGAGAATGGAGGTATCTAACATATTGAATCTGTGTTTAAGGGTTGGTTTAAGTTAGGGGCAGACATCTGTCCGCCCCCTACCGAATGTATTAGATTTATAGTTTGCCTACAAGGTCGATGCTGGGTTTCAGAGTATCGGCACCCTGCTTCCACTTGGCGGGGCAAACCTCGCCGGGATGGTTGGCAACGAAGAGGGCTGCCTCAACCTTGCGTACAAGTTCCTCGGCATTGCGACCTATGCTGTTGTCCTGAATCTCGGCAATCTTTATCTTGCCCTCGGGGTTTACCAGGAAGGTGCCACGGTATGCCATGCCATCCTCCTCGATCATCACGCCGAAGCCGCGAGAGAGAACGCCGGTGGGGTCGGCCAGCATGGGGTAGTTGATCTTGCGGATGCTCTCGGAAGCATCGTGCCATGCCTTGTGAACGAAGTGAGAGTCGGTGCTAACGGAATATACCTCCACGCCCAGGCTCTTGAGTTTGTCGTACTGCTCTGCCAGGTCAACCAATTCGGTGGGGCACACGAAGGTGAAGTCGGCAGGATAGAAGAAGAACACTGCCCATTTGCCCTTTACATCGTTGCTGGATACTGTGGTGAAGCTGCCGTTGTGGAAAGCCTGTACGTTGAACTCGGGGAGAAGAGAATTGATAATAGGTGTCATAATCGTTTTCTTATTTTTAGTTGTTAATTGCTATTTGTTTTGTTTTCTCGATGCAAAAGTATAGCAATATTTCCGACTAAAGAAAGAAAAACGATTGAACGATTTTATGGGTCGATAGATGGCGTCTATAACGTGGTGTAACCTGATGGTTTTCAGCTTGGTGTTTGGGTAGAGGACCCTCCCCCTTACCCCTCCCTGTATGGAGGGGAGTATATAGTACTGGGGTATGAGGAATATAATGTACTACCGATGTGGGCATAAGTTGGCTGTAACTGACTCTACCCCTGAGACAGGGCGAATAAGGCCTTTAGAAAAATGACTCAATGTCATTTTGTGCCTTATGAGGGTTAAACTCCCCAGTTTAACGTCGGGCTCAGAGAGAGTACCCGTAGGGGGAGGTGGTGGATAGTTTTCCTTTTTGGTTTGACTTATCGTCGACCTTTGGTTCAGTCCCTGCGGGCGTCGACCTGTGCTTATTCGCCTTCGGTTCATCAAGCTACGCAAGTCAACGCTCACCGCTCACCGTTAATCTACACCAGCGTTTGCCCAGCATTAAGTTTTAGCATGCTCTTGGGTATGCATGCCTGTATTTCGCTGACGAGCACATTGAGTAGCGTCTGGCGTATGAAATTGCGGTTGGTAAGCAATACCAACTCTCGGGTGGGTATGGGAATAGCAAATGGGCGAACCAGTTCCTTTTGCGAATCGCTTAGCTGCAGGGAGGCAAGTTCGGGTATGAACGTGATGCCCATGCCGCTCTCCACCATTCGCATGAAGGTTTCCATGCTGCCCAGACCATACGCCAACTGACTGGTTTGTGAAGCCTTCATCTGGCAGAAGCGCACCATCTGGTCGCGGAAGCAATGCCCCTCGTCCAGCAACCACAGCTGTCCGCTGGCGGCCACATCGGAGGTGCGGATGGATTCCCTGGCAAACAAAGAGTCTTCTCGTGAAACATAACCCACGTACCTTTCATAGAAGAGCGGGGTTTTAGCATAGTCCTCCAAACCGTCAATGGCGGCAAGTATGCCAGCATCTATGTCGCCCTGTAGCAAGGCAGCCTTTATCTCGTGCGTCTTCATTTCCTTCACCCTGATATCCAAAGAAGGATACTTCTTCATCAGTTGAGGAAAGAAACGCGGAAGCAGGTAAGGGGCTATGGTAGGCAGGATGCCCAGGCGGAATGTGCCCTGCAAAGACTGCTGCTCCTCCAGGATAATGTCCTTGATGCTTTCTGCCTGCTCCAGCACTTCGCGTGCACGGAGTATGACCTTCTCTCCAACTGGTGTGGGACGAATGGGCTGACGGTTGCGGTCGAACAGTTTTGCCCCCACCTCCTCCTCCAGTTTTCCTATCATGGCACTGAGCGTGGGTTGGGTAACATTGCAAGCATCGGCAGCCCGTCCGAAGTGGCCGTATCGGGCAACAGCCAGGATATATTCAAATTGTTGCAGGGTCATAGTTGTGTGATTTCTATACCAAAGGTAAGGAATCAATAAGAAAGTAGCAAGGGAAAAGGGAAAAAATCTATCTAAATATGTGTCTTGTACGGATTAAAAATGCTATATTTGTCATGGAAGGCGTACTGGTTCACGCCCTTTTAAGCACCATGAGTGTATTTGCCAGACAGAAATTTGACGAGTTGCAGTACAGTAAGGAGGAGTGTGTGTTCAACCTGAATGCACCCAGCAGTGCCATTTCAGTGCGAGTGAGGATATACGAGAGTGCCGAAGCTGAGAAACCGCTGCATGTGCTGAAAATGAAACGCAATGGTCTGGACCGGTGGTGTGCAAGCCTTACGGGCGACTGGGCGGGATATTTCTATACTTTTGATATAGGCAGGGGAGAATGTCCTGGTACCTTTGCCAAGGCTGTAGGAGTTAACGGGAAACGAGCAGCCATTGTAAGGATGGAGGACACGGATCCCGACGGATGGAGCGAGGATGTGCGCCCCAAGTTGGAAAACGCATCGGACATGATTGTCTATGAGATGCATCATCGCGATTTCAGTATTCACCCCTCCAGCAAGAGCCGTTATCCCGGCAAGTTCCTGGCCTTGACAGAACCGCACAACATCTGGTACTTGAAGACTTTGGGTGTGAATGCTGTGCAGATAATGCCAAGTTTTGATTTCGGCTCCGTGGACGAGTCCCAACCTGAGAAACCGCAGTACAACTGGGGATATGATCCCTTGAACTACAATGTGCCCGAGGGAAGTTACAGTACCGATGCAAGGACTCCCGAGGTGAGAATACGTGAATTCAAGCAGATGGTGCAGGCGCTGCACGATGCTGGCATCCGTGTTATTCTGGATGTGGTGTATAATCATTGCATGAACATAGACGGCAGTAACTTCCAACTGACCTTCCCTGACGACTACTATCGCAAGACTGCTCCTGGGCAGGGAGCCAGTGGCGATATCGGCACAACGGGTGGTGACTATGCCAATGCTTCGGGTTGTGGCAACGAGACAGCCAGCGAGCGTCCGCTGATGCGCCAGTTCATGCTCGAGAGCGTGCGCTACTGGGTGGAGGAGTACCACATAGACGGTTTCCGCTTTGACCTGATGGGCATACATGACATAGAGACAATGAACCTGATACGCAAGGAACTGGACAAGATAGACCCGTCCATCACCATCTATGGTGAAGGATGGGCCGCCGGTTCTCCTGCCATAGACTATAGCCTTTGTGCCATGAAGGCGCATACATACCGCATGCCTGGTATAGGTGCTTTTGCCGATGAGATGCGTGATGCTCTTCGCGGTCCCTTCTCGGACGACACACAGTCTGCCTATCTTGCCGGCAAGCCCGGTCATGAGGAGAGTGTGAAGTTCGGTTTGGTGGGTGGTATCGCACATAGCGGTGTGGACATGTCAAAGGTAAACTACAGCAGGGAAGCCTGGGCGGCACAGCCTTCACAGCACGTGAGCTATGCGAGTTGCCATGACGATATGAGTCTGGTGGACCGTCTGCGTACCAGTATACCTGGCATTTCCGACAAGGAGGTAGCGCGTTTGAGCCAGTTGGCACAGACATTTGTCCTGATCTCCCAGGGCGTTCCCTTTCTGTGGGCAGGTGAAGAGGCTTTCCGCGACAAGAAAGGTGTGCACAACAGCTACAACCAGCCCGACTCCATCAACCAGATAGATTGGTCACGACTGAAGGAACATCCCGAACTGTTCATGTACTACCGTGGTCTGATAGACATACGCAAGCAGCACAAGGCCTTCCGTATGGGCGATGCCGGTCTGGTTCGCCAGAACCTCCATTTTCTGGATGCTCCCTCCTGCGTGATAGCATTCACTCTGAATGGCGAGGCTGTAGGAGATACGTGGAAGGAGATTGCGTGTGTGATGAACAGCAACAAGACACCTCAGCAGGTGGATGTTCCCGAGGGGATGTACACAGTAGTGTGCCATGACGGCATGGTATGTGCTGATGGCTTGGGAAAAATAAAAGGCGGTAAGGTTACTGTTGCTCCGCAATCTGCCTTAATAATATATAAGGTATAATAAACCAGCATGGTGCATCTTGCTAAGGAAGTATAATTTATTCGCCTTGCCACTCTGACAATATGGTGTATATATACAAGATGAAAGGGTATGCTTGAACATACCCTTTCATCTTGTACCCAGACCCGGGATCGAACCGGCACACCTTCATTGGCATGAATGACAGTATGCACCTTTATGCCGCCTTTTTTCTTGCCGCTCTTAGGGTGCCTGCCCACGCCTTTGAATATGAGGCTGGAAAACAATGTTATGGTTGTAGAGTCAATGATCTGGAGTTTGTCCATCCATTTGGGATGCTTGCGGCGTCGGCTGTCCGATATAAGCTCATGCCTGTAACGGGAGTACAGATCGCGATATACGGTTTCAAATATGGCTTGCGGACGACGTCTGTTGGCATCGGCAAGCGTACTGCAGCCGATTTTGAACGTTATCCCTATATGCGCCAGCTTATGGGTGTCTGCCAATAGGGATGTCGTAATCTCACGCAGAGAGTCAAAACGCTTGATTACGGCATAGAGCATTACCACCAGATGAATCCAAACGTTAAAGCGTTTTGTGTAGCGTTCACCACCTAAATCTTCGCTGATTTGAAGAATTTTTGACTTGCAGAGCAGTTTTATTACCTGAGAATACAACGGCTGTCCGATAAAATGTGTACTTTTGCCCATAGTTATTTGGATTTGGTGTGGTAACCGCTAAATAACGAAAAAGGGCTGAATCCTGCAAATGGAAACAGCCCTAATTTTTATTCTGGCAAAAAAAGTTTTACCGGACACCAATAGTTTGATATTGAAGGTCTGCCAGCATTTTCACCGACAGACCTTCAATATCAAACAGTCTTAAGATTACTTCTTCCTGTAGATAGCACCATGACCAAAATTCATCTCCCTACCACTAACAGTAGCAGTAGGAAGACCATCGCCATCAACAAACTTGAAAACAATTGAATTACGAGAGAGATACCAAGTTCCTTGACGGGTTTCATCTATTTCTGCGTCATAAAACTCGAACTTACCATTGCTCTTAACTCGATAACTGAATTCATTGTGTAACGCCCATTCGCCAACAACATCAGAAGCGCTGATAAATACAGGTTCAGTAGGTGTTGACTGAACATCGGCACTCCAAATATAGCCAACAACGCCATTCACACGCACCTTGCTCCACTTTCCTTCTACGCCGAGCAATTCAGCACCTTCAGGACCGTTTGGTAGTGTACCTAAAATCTTAGACTTGCTTGTAGGCTCTGCACGAATGTTGAGATAGCCGTCGTAACAATTTGAATATACCTTAAGCTGCCCATTATCTTCTATTTCATCATCTGAATCTTCATCATCCATATCTTCTTCATCATCCATATCTTCTTCGTCGTCAACTAATTCATCCGACAATGCTTCCATTCCTTTGGCAAGTTCTTTCGAATATGCCTCCACTCCTTCGGCTAATACATTTGAATACGCATTTGGTGCATTAGCGGTAAAGGCTGCAGTTAGATTTACACCTGCCTTAATAAATTCTTCTTGTTGTTCTTCAGAAAATTCACATTTGGACGCAACCATGCAGATTTGAGCATATTCATTGCTAACTTCCATCCAATCTTGCGCATCCCAATCTTTACCATTCTTTTCGATTTGCTCTGCCAAATCGTTAATTTTACTAATAAGCTTTTCTTCTTTTGATTGACAAGAAGACAAAACAAGAATTGCACACAGTGCAAATGCTTTAAAGAAAATAAATCTCACATTCATACGTGTTAATAAATTAAGGGGAGTTCTATAAATTCGATTAGTTAGTAGCTAGAACCCCATAAGGCTACCACTAATATGATTTTGACTCTGCAAATGTAGCAAAACTTTTCTGATTTTATGCAAAGTTACCGAAATAAAGCGTTTGTTTCAGCCTCTTGCTTCAAATTGTTCTTAATCTGTTTTACATCCAATGCATCAATTAAGCTCTGAATTTCGTTTGCCGTCTCAAAAAGCATATAAAACACTTGGCCGATAAACTCATTGGACCAATGTGTCACCCCTCCAGTGGCTCCAAATGCAGCATCTCCATTATTAACCACAAATAATGGCTTTATGAGATTCCCTTTATTGCTTGAATACCATTCGAGACCTACCCACCAAACCTCAACATCTGGAAATGTTGCGTCAATTTTCTTTTTGAAGTCAGAAATTTTATTGCTTTTTGCCACTTGTTCCCATTCTGTAAATTTATTTTTGCAGTATGCTAACTGAGTTCTGAATTTTTTGATATCCTCTTCCCCTGCCACTTGTATCATAACATATTCACTGCTTTCGCCAACCACTTGAATAAACACATTCAAAGCCCCCTTACTATCTACTCCGGCTTCAATATTTCGTTTCGTGCCTGACATAGTGTATGTTGCAACAATTTTCTCGGCAGACACGCTCATTGTTAGCAGAACAAATGCAATAAATAACAGAATCTTTTCCATGAAAGTTTGGTCTAATATATACTCAATATTCGACAATGCTACTGCAAAGTTAGCAAAAAGAGAGATACACACAACTATTCACCCCACATTAAAAAAGCAACCACAATAATCCATTTTAAGGCTCCAACCAAAGAAAAACCCTCGTAGAGTAGTTCTACAAGGGTTTCGCAGTACCCCATGACGTTCTATTTTCGAACGAATTTCTAAGAGACTTATCTCGTCTTTGGGAATTGAGAACCATCGTCCCCGACCCATCTAATCCTACATTGGTAATACGATAATCAATGGTTTGGAGGTATTTTCAACACCTTGGAATGGGGCATGCTCACTAATTAAATTGGGGCACACCCCTCCCCACACCCCATAACTCAACAAGTTACAGCCGTAAGCGCCCTTAATTTAATGCCATTGGGGTAGGTTTTGTAATATGTTGGTTTGTTATTTGTTGAGTTCCTTGCTGTTCTTCTCGTACTTCTCGGCCTTGTACTTGCACTTGTTGGCAAGGTAGCTGAGGAATTTGTAGAATACGATGATGGGTAAGAACAGGTATTTAAGGATGACAAAGCCGTACTTGCCTGCAATAACCAGCAACTCAATCAATATTATCAATGCCCATGGAGCGTAATAGAAGAGTGCGAATGTTCCTATCAGATCTCTGAAGAAAATGGATGCTTCATAGTGTGAATGATTGTCAATGATGCCTTTGGTTGTTGCATACACTGCTGCAATGGGTGCGATAAGAACGGTGATGTATATCAATGCATAGAACAGGAACTTGAATATGAACCTGAGCCTTAAAAAGCCCAAAAGGCCTAAAAGGGCAAAAGGTTATTTTGTCTGACGGCTGTGCCTATATATTATAAAGGTATAGTCGAAGTATATATAAAGTGAAAGCGGAAAAGCATTTCTGCTCTTCCGCTTTGTACCCAGAGCCGGGATCGAACCGGCACACCTTGCGGTATTGGTGTTTGAGACCAACGCGTCTACCTATTCCGCCATCTGGGCTTATTTGCTTTTGCTTCTTTTTGTGGACCAGCCTGGGCTTGAACCAGGGACCTCCAGATTATGAGTCTGTTGCTCTAACCAACTGAGCTACAAGTCCGAGCCTTCGGATTTCTCCTTAGCGAGTGCAAAGGTATAACATTTTTCCGATACTGCAAGCAATAT
>JAGBYI010000029.1 GCA_017628845.1 Bacteroidaceae bacterium | reverse complement strand
TTGGAGGTTCCCCAATTTTTTTGGTGAGAAAAAGAGCAAACCCCTATAAATAAAGGGTGAAGTGGCGATTTTCATTCTGCGATAAGTGAAAAATTGACTGCGGGAACGCGGAGGCGTTTCCGTTTATGGGTCGGAAATTGGGAGTGTTTTAGATCGTCATCATCCTGTATTCATCCCAAAGAATGCGAAGAGCGATATCTCGTGTTCCATTTCAGCCTTGTACGGGTCAAATCCCCGCCATCTTCCGCCGCGTCCTTTCAGTATGTCGCTTGTTCCGTCGACTATTGAATAGAAGTGAAATTCTGGTACGCCGTGTATGCGGAACGACATATTTGCGATACTCCTCGCAATGACTGCGTGCTTCTCTGAGTTTCCAATCCATACCATGCTAAAATAAACGGTAGTTAGGACTACCGCTGCCATAGTCTTGAGTTTGTTGTACTTAAAGAGGCGTATATCCTCAAGCTTATACGATTGCTTGACGTGGCGAATAGTATCCTCAACTCTCCAACGGGTGATATATCCCTCGACTACTTGCCAAAGTGCTTTATATGACGTGTTCTGTGCGAGCGTCGTCAGCAGCATCATCGGCTTCTTTCCGAATCCTCTGACTACGACCATATGTAGCAATTTATCTGGAATATCCGGGAGTCGCACTGGAACGCTTCCAAACTCTATCGTCACATACTTTGTTTCGCCATGGTGGTCGAATTCCACAACCGCACGATGTAGCATCTGGCATTGACTGGCGAGCTCTCCGCACATGATTTTACGTTTCCAACTCTTTACATACCGTTCCTTGAGGCGGACAATGAAATCTAGCCCGTTTGATAGCAAGAAACGGTAAAACTCAATGTTGTCGCCACCTCTGTCATAAACATATATACCGCGTTTTTTCGTGTGCTTCGATATTGTCTTGACGATGTCTTCTACCTCTTTGTTTTCGCTTACAAATCCAGGAGAGTCGGCAGACCATAGCCTGAAGTGTAAAGGTATAGGCCTACGGCCTCCACTCTCGCATGCTACCGCCATGCAACCCCAGTACCCTAGGTTGTCGCCTACTTCGCCTTTGCTTCCATCCCAGACCTTTGCAAGGTGTTCCATTTTCTTAGCATAGGGTTTCTGTATGTCAGATGGGTCGAGGATTATGAGCGTGTCTTTGTGGACTTTCGTTGCGCCCATTTCGGCGATGACATCGTGTAGAGTATGTTCGAGTTCCGAAGAGGATAACATTCGGCTAAGTCTATCTTCAACTTTTTTTGGGGTGATTTTTTCTTTGAGTGCGCGAACGATAGAAGAGAGCTTCACATCCTTCTCAGCCATGATTCCATACATCATATCGCCTATAAAGCGCGCCACGGGCTTGTGAAAATGGGGAGAAATTCTCCCCAAAAAAGAATTGAGCTGGGATAGCAGTTTCGTCGCAATTGTGGTATCATACATGGTGTTGCCCCTCTTTGTTAGAGTTTAGCACTTCGCATTATAGCGAAGATCGACCAAAGAGGGCAACTTTTAGTGTTGAAAACCGAAAAATCCGCGCAAGGGGTCGCGAAGGCTCGGCAGCCGCGGAAAAAATTGGGGAACCTCCCAAAATCGCGTTCCGCTTGAAGAGCGGGCGGTGTTTTTGGTATACTATGAACAATAAGCCGCCGGGGTGGCACAGTGGTTGACTGCGCCTGATTTGTAATCAGGATCCGCAAGGACGCGTCGGTTCGAATCCGACCCTCGGCTCCATTCGAAGTCTCAGGAGAATGCTATGATTTTGCTGATCGGTTCCGACGCCTATTCACCTTTTCGTCTGGACGCAATCCGCTCCGCGATTGCCAAACTTGACCCCAAAACCGGCCCCGTTTCAATCGACGCAAAATGGGTTTACGCCGTTCAAGGCCGCCCTCAGGGCGTCGACCCCGACGAACTGACCCGCGCGCGCGAGCTTCTCAATGCGCTCGGCGAGTGTGACGGAGCCGATTTCTTCGTCACCCCGCGCAAGGGGACGATTTCCCCGTGGAGCACCAAGGCCACAGACATTTTCCGCAACTGCGGCCTCAAGACGATCCTCCGCGTCGAGCGCGGCATCCGCTTCCGTCTTTCCGCGCCCGTCTCCGAGAAGGCGATGGGGGCGCTCTACGACAAGATGACAGAGGGCGTTTACCGCGACATCTCCGATCTGTTCGAAATCGACGAACCCCGTCCCGGGCGCACCTACGACGTCATGGCGAAGGGCATCGAGGCCATCCGCGAGGCGAACGCTGAGATCGGGCTT
>JAGBYI010000175.1 GCA_017628845.1 Bacteroidaceae bacterium | reverse complement strand
GGCACAGACAAGCGACTACCCCTTCACCCTCACCAAGGCCGGAGAAACTCCTGTCCTGTACTACATATATAGCGGCAGAGACGGTGGTGGCGACAAGAGCCAGTATGTCTTTACCAATGTTACACCATGGGGAGCAGAGAAGCCTGCACTGTGCATCAACAACCAGGACCCTCGTTTGCCCCTGAACCAGTTCTGGTATTTCATGGAGGCCGAGGATGGCAACATCATGATTATCTCTGCCGAGGACGGCAAGATGGTTACCGTACCCAATACCAACAATGCCCCCAAGTGCACCGAAATGCAGAGCAAGGAGGAACTCACCAACAAGTTCTACACATGGATTTTCAACGAAGCCAATGGCTGCTATGCCTTCCAGACTTCTGACAAGAAGAACTTCCTCAGCCACAACGGCAATTGGCAGACTGGTGGCCAGGTGATGGGCCTGTGGAATGCAGATGGATCAAAGGACGAGGGCACACGCGTCTTCTTCGAACCAGCACCAGAAGGTGTCAGCACCGGTATCAAGGGCGTGAAGGTAAATGCCAATGAAACCACCAAGGCTATCTACACACTGGCTGGCCAGAAGCAGAATAATGTCGTACGCCCAGGTGTATATGTGGTAAATGGCAAGAAGACGATTGTAAAGTAACATAAAACCCCATTAAAGGACAAACGGCAAGTAGTATCAGCATTGCTATCTGTCGTTTGCCCGTGAAAAGATGACCATTACCGCCCTCATAGAGAACACCTCACACGGTGGCTTGCCCACCGAGCATGGCCTTAGCCTGCACCTTCGTATGGAGGACGGGCGAAGCGTGCTTTTCGATATGGGGCAATCGGACCTCTTGCTACGGAATGCCGAGGCACTGGGTGTTGGTCTTGACGATGTGGATATGGCCGTACTGAGCCACGGGCATTACGACCATGGCGGAGGACTTGGGGCTTTCCTCTGTGTAAACCACCATGCGCCGGTGCACATGCATCGCCATGCCTTCCAGCCTCATTACTCACTCAGGGCGGACGGCATGCACTACATCGGTTTGGACGCGGCTCTGCAAACCTCTCCCCGTATTGTCCTCCACGATGATGGGCCAATGGAGATAGCACCGGGTCTCCTGCTCTTCGGAGGGGTGAAGGGCACACACACGAGGCCAAGGGGAAACCGTCTGCTCTTCGGACCTGAGAGGGACACGCAAGATGCCTTTGCCGACGAGCAGAACCTGATCGTGCGCGAGGCCGGAAACATCGTGCTCCTGGCTGGTTGCGCTCATTGTGGCATACAAAACATCATGGAACGTGCAACGGAGATATGCGGCACTCCTCCCACGCATGTCTTGGCCGGTATGCATCTTGCAAAAAGCGGGCTTGATGCCGAGGACGAGCGCCAATACATACGTTCCTTGGCCGAGCACCTCCTGTCCTTCCCCCGCACGCAATACCACACCATGCATTGCACCGGAGTGGGGCAATTCGCCATGCTCTCCCTGCTGATGGGCGAACGCATCACTTATCTCTCTTGCGGTGAGAGGGTGGAAATACATTGAGACGATAACACATACACACAATCAAGCATATACTATGGAACAGGATATAGTCTTCCGTCACGAACTGCCGGCTCAGTTGCGTTGGTCGGACGTTGACCAGTTCGGGCATGTGAACAACAATGTCTACTTCGCGCTCTACGACATGTGCAAGACCCGCTACTTCCTGGACGTGGCAGGCGATGATATCTTCCAGCGCATGGCCATAGTGGTGGCGAATATCAATGCCAACTTCCTGGCACCGATATACTACCCCGACGAGATAGTCATACAAACCGCCATGGAGCGGATAGGACGCAAGAGTTTCACCCTGCTCCAGCGTGCCGTCAATGCCCGCACACGCGAAGTGAAGTGCGAGTGCCACACCATCATGGTATGCTGCGACCGCCAGCAAGGCTCCGCCATGCTCATGCCCGATGATGTTCGCCAGAAGATAGAGGAGTACGAGGGGAGGAAATTCGGATGAACGGAACCGCTTCGCTCATCTCTTCGAACCCCGACGTTAAATTGGGGAGTTTAACCCTCATAAGGCACAAAATGACATTGGGTCATTTTTCTAAAGGCCTTATTCGCCCTGTCTCAGGGGGACAATCAGTATGGCGTGTACCCGTCCCCAGTTGTAACTGACTCTCCCCCTGAGACAGGGGCGAGTACCCCACAGGGGGGGAGGGGGTGGATAAAATTCTCTGCGCACTCTTGTCGTAACGAAGTTTGCGACCCCTCCAGCGCAACAAGCGTGAAACACGAAAGGGGAATAAAACTCTGCGCTCTTTGCGCTCTTTGCGTGAGAAAATGCTTTTATCTCACACAAAGCTCGCAGACAATGCAGAACGGAGAACAAGAGGTCTTGCCTTCCATTCTCCGTTCTTTGTGTACGCAATTTGTAAAATTCCCGTTCCTTACTCAGTTCTCATATTCAAGTTCGGGATGAACCCAGGTGCCATTGAAATAGGGTTCCTGGGGCAAGTACAGGCGCAGGAGGTATGTCCACCCGGGGAATATCTCCAAATAATTGGAAGCTTCCTTGTCCTCACCACCGAAGTGTATGGTATACGAACCGTCGGAGTTGGCCTCAGCAAAGGCGCTGTTCACATTGTATGGGTCGCCCTGAGGGTATCCCTGGGCATCGTAAATGGTGATTGACCAGAAAGCATTGTCGGCAACAGGTACGTCTTTGAGTGTGAGGGTGCAAGGTTTGTCGTTTTCGGGAATACGACTCAGATAGACAGCCTGGTCAGAGGTGAAGCCGCCCCATCCGTATGCCACGCCACAATTATGCTGCTCTTGGGTAAGGTCGCCTTTCTTGCCAAACAACTGGTCGGAGGTGTAGTGCTTTTTGTTTGTTATGTCGAGATACTTCTGGCGCATGGCCAATACCTCATCCATATTCCACACTTCCGTAGGCTGGTAGGATCCTTTGTCCTCCTGGGTCAGTTGTATCTGGTCCTGCAATTCCGTAACAATTGCCATATCGGCCTCGTCGCGCATGTTCACCTGTGTGCGAATCATGACAAACACATACCTTGACCCCATAGCCTCCTGTGTAATAGTGTAAGTGCCAGGTTTGTTGATGGCCATAGGGTTGTAGTGCTCCTCCGTAACAAACCATGCGCTTTGGTAGCGGCCGTTGGTTTCCGGCATTGTAAGCGTGGCATCACAATTAAGGTCGAGCAGGCACATGGAATAGCGTGTGTCGAAGTTGATACGCATCACGGTCTTGTCTGCCGGGTCGGAACTGTGCCTGTTATGAAGCAGGGTTCCTGTTCCGCTACCTCCGCTCTGAGCAATAATTCGGTCCCTGTAGTCGGCAAATATAATTTGTGTCTCTGCCAGGGCATAGTTCTCGTCCGTAACGATGTCATACTTTACCTCAGGAATGCCATGTTCGTTGGAGCATCCTATCATAGCCATTAGCATGGCACATGAGAAAATCCATTTTAGTTTCATAAGCGTAATTTATTAGTGTTTTGAGACAAAG
>JAGBYI010000028.1 GCA_017628845.1 Bacteroidaceae bacterium | reverse complement strand
TCCCATCTGAGCGAAAGTGTCAACAACAACAGCATGGAATCAAGGATACCGTAAACATCAACAGTATGGATAGAGAAAAGGTGTAAATCTTTTCAGCTAATGAAGCAAAAAAACGTCTACTGAAATCAGGAAAAGACATACACAAAAAGACCGGCAATTGGTCCTCCCGAGGACCGAACCGAAAGAACCGGGAACTCTCGCCTCGGTCCTCGGGACGTCAAAGGTCGGTCCTCGAGAGGACCTTTTTCAGGGAATATTATGGCATAGCCAAATCTGCCATGCCGGCAAACTCAAACATCTGGCGGTATGCTTCTGCTTTCTTGGGCAAGGAGAGGGGGTATGCACGGGAGGAAGAGAGAAGGCGGTAGAGCACCATCTGCTGTCCGTCGGCAAAGAGGCCCGGAATGGGCACATACTGCCCCACTGAGGGCATTTCGGGGATGGAGAGGGTGTGGCATAGGGTGGCGGTGGCTTTCTCGCCTGTGGTGACGATAACACGGCAATGGGGCACTTGAAAAAGGAGGGCATGGATGTCGGTGGGCAGGACAACCTCTAGGAACTTGTCCGAGGCATTGTCCTTCAGGCGGCGTACGGCGGTGGAGGCGTCGTAGAAGCCTATGCCCTTGTCCATCAGGAAGGGAATGATGAGGTCAAGTCGGAAGGTCTTTGCCTTGGTGTCCACGAAATGGTCCTTGTTGCCAAAGAAAATGAGGCCCTCTATGCGCCAGTGGTCGTTGATAAAGTTGGGATAGTAGAAATCCATACACCAGCGCTTCCTCTGCGGCGGAAAACTGCCCAGGAAGAGCACACGGCAGTTCTCTGGCAGAAAGGGGTGTAGAGGGTGGTACTCTACCCCATCGGCGGAACGTGCAATGTTCTCGAGGTTGAGGAAGGAGGCGGGAGTGTTTTGCAAAGCAAGAAACAGATTATTGGTTATGTGTACTCTAATATCTATGACTGAATTCAGAGATACCTATTGGCGTGCCGTTACTCAGTCATTCTCTATTAACTGGTACAAAACAACCTTGGCAATACAGTTGTCAGCAGTTGTCGCTACCACTTTATAGTTATCCCTCAAGAACTGTTCGTCTAAAGAATTTGGATCTGTACTGGCATCCGTATACAGTAACCATTTTGGCTTGTTAGCAGCAAGGGTTGCTTCCTCTCCAAAGCGGTTTCTATGAAACGGAATAAACACACGGTTTGCAGGCGACACACCTGCATTGCTCCATATTCCTGTCATGGAGTAGACATGAGGCGATTTATCGCTGGAGAGTTTGTATAGATTATGATTCCATATCTGAGTCCTCTCTGACTCCGGTACCCTTAGGATTAGATCCTTGGATTGTCTGTAGAGTTCTGCAATTTCGCCATGTTGACTTGCGCATCTAACAAGCAGAACATGCTGACGGAAAGAAAATATGGCAAACAGTATACTTATACCGGCTATCACCTTGGTATATCCTGCGCTCAGACATTTTGCGGCAAACAAACAAAAGACAGGAAGTACAGGAAGCAGATAATGATAGTAATCTCTCTTTCCTATCAGTATCAGGGTGAAGATTAAACTGGGAATGAGAATGAACCAAGAGTCCTTGTCATTTCTGCGACTCAGGAAAATGGTGCCACCATAAATTATGACTGGAATCAGAAGAATGCCTATGCTGCCCTCATTCAAACCTGACTCGGACGAATACTGGAGATTGTACCCTATCATTCCGTGCAGCATGTCGCCCAACGAACCTATAGTATAAAAATATAATAGTATAGGAATTGCAACGACAAGCGACCCGACGACGAACACCGCTGCATTGGCAATGGCATTTCTATACTCCCTTTTACGAAGCATGAGCAAGAAGAGGCCAAACATAATCGCTCCTACGTGCGATACGGCATCATTGGGGCGTATAAAGAATATTATGGCAAAGGCAACTCCATAGAAAAAACTGTATCTCAACGGATGGTACGGCATCCTGCCCGTTGTGTATCTTAGTGCCATATACAGGGAAAGTGCTATAAATGGCAGCATATAAGTTTCGCACTGGTTGCCTTCCGTAATGAAATCTATGGTTGGTATCAGGGTCAATAGCGATGCAGCGAATGCCTTTGATCCATTAGTATAGAGACGAGCAATCCTATACGCACAAACCAGCATAGCAGAGAAGAATATTACCTCAAGAAAAAAGAGGCCTACTCTGCCACAAAGAAGGCCCAAGGCATTTAACCAAAAGAGTATGGGGCCTTTGTGGTCAAAAAGGTCGGTATATGGTATCTTGCCTTCCAGTATACCTATTCCTATTGTCTTGAACGTACAACTGTCAAATCCCTCATATAGATACAATGGGGATGTTGACGGTGAATAAACCAATATAAATACGAGTGCTATGAAAGGTAAAAACAAGAAAGCACGCTTGTCGTTAATAAGATTCTTCATACTGCTATTTATTTTTTTTCTTCACCCCTACGGAAAGGATTGCGTATTAACTTTTAGACGATTACAGCGGATTATAATTTATAGAAGCCTATCGGTCATTGTTCACAAACATACTCTCTGATTACATACACAGGTCTCTTCTTCGTTTCATTAAATATACGTGCCACATATTCACCAAGCACACCTATTGCCAGCAACTGGACACCGCCAAGAAACAGGATGGTTGTTATAAGCGTTGGGAAACCCTGAACTTCATCGCCAAAGAGTATTGTCTTAAACAAATATACCAGCATCAAGACAAAAGATGCAAAGGCAATGATAACGCCCAATATAGTTGCAAAACGCAATGGTGCCGTAGTAAATGACACTATTCCCTCCACGGCTAAATTAAACAGCGAGAAATAATTCCAGTTACTTTCACCTGCCACTCGATCGTTCCTGTCAAATACAATTTCCTTTTTCCGGAAACCTATCCAGCAGAACATGCCCTTGGTGTATCTCTCCGATTCTCTCAGTTCCTTAAGCGTGTCAATACACCTGCGATCCAGCAACCTGAAATCTCCCACGTTTTTCAGAATCTCAAATTTGGTAGAGTGCTGAAGTATGGTGTAGAACAACAGGGATAATCTCTTCCTTAACCAGCTTTCCTTTCCACGATTCATCCTTTTGGCATATACATCATCATATCCCTCTTCCCATTCCTTCAACATTGATGGTATCAAGGATGGCGGGTCTTGCAAGTCAGCATCCAAAATAACTACACAATCACCAGTAGCATAGTCAAAGCCAGCAAGCATGGCGTTTTCCTTACCGAAATTGCGTGAGAGATCAACAAAACAGATTCTTTTGTCACGGCTTTGCAAATCCCTGATAATCTCCAGCGTATTGTCACGCGAACCATCATTAACGAACAATACTTCCCAGTTATACCCCTTTACCTCATCCATCAACGCTTTCAGTTCTGCATAGAGAAAGTGGAGGGATTTTGCCTCGTTATAACAAGGAACAAGAATAGTGACTTTTTTCATTGTTATGCTGAATCTGATTTATTTCTTAAATTTGTTTACAACAACCTTGATTATGACAAAATTGGTAATCACGCTTATAATAAGTGTTGGTATGAATGCAACATCGTCACTCAACTGGCAAACAGAGGTAAACACATGCATCAAACCCATGCGAACGACAAACAGATTGAAAAGATGTGCAGAAACGATGCCTATGGCATTTCCCATAGTGGAACGAGTACGGAATGTCCATCGTATTGTAAGCATATAGTTTACCACAAGGCTGATGACATATCCACCAACCAAGGCTGCCTGATAAGGCACTATAATGCGCAGCAAATAGAACAGCGCCATGTCAAGTGCTGTACACACAGCACCCACAATGCAGAAACGCATGAACTCCTGATATCTCGTATCCATATAAATGACAGACGTTTATCGTCTATGTTAAAATCCTCTTCGTGCTAACTTACGTCAGCAAAGGTACACATAATTTATTAAAAGAGGCACAATGTATGTGTAAAAAATCCCGATGGCACATGGGAGCGCCATCGGGATTATCTTTGGGATCCTTACATATTATATAAGGATGCGCTGTGGGCTTAGTCGGCGAGCTTTGCCTTGATGAACTCGCGGTTGAGGCGAGCGATGTTGGCGATAGTCTCGCACTTGGGGCAAACTGCCTCGCAGGCACGGGTGTTGGTACAGTTACCGAAGCCCAGTTCGTCCATCTTGGCAACCATAGCCTTGGCACGACGTGCTGCCTCTACCTGACCCTGGGGAAGGAGAGCAAACTGGCTTACCTTTGATGAAACGAAGAGCATGGCAGAACCGTTCTTACATGCTGCTACGCAAGCACCGCAACCGATACAGCTGGCGCAATCCATTGCCTCGTCGGCATCGTCCTTGGAGATGAGGATAGCGTTAGCGTCCTGAGCCTGACCTGTGCGGATGCTGGTGTAACCGCCTGCCTGCATGATCTTCTCAAATGCCATACGGTCAACCATACAGTCCTTGATAACGGGGAAACCGGCAGAGCGCCAGGGCTCTACGGTGATGGTGTCGCCATCGTTGAACTTACGCATGTAGAGCTGGCAGGTGGTAGCACCGCGCTCGGTCTTGCCGTGGGGAGTACCGTTGATATAGAGTGAGCACATGCCGCAGATACCCTCGCGACAGTCGTGGTCGAATACGAAGGGTTCGTTGCCGGCGGCGATGAGTTCCTCGTTCATCATGTCGAGCATCTCCAGGAATGAAGTATCGTCGGGCACGTTCTTCATCTCGTGCTTCTCAAAATGACCCTTATCCTTGGGACCATTCTGCTTCCAAAACTTTACAGTTACTGATATATTCTTTGCCATAATAATCTTTCGGATTAAGGGGATTAGTTCTTATAGTTACGCTGCTGAACCTTGATAATCTCGTACTGGAGAGGCTCCTTGATGAGCTCGGGAGCAGATTCGTCGTTGTTCTGGTACTCCCAGCAACCAACGTAGAAGAAGTTCTCGTCGTCGCGCTTAGCCTCGCCTTCCTCTGTCTGGTGCTCCTCACGGAAGTGACCGCCACAGCTCTCCTCGCGGTGCAATGCATCGTATGCGATGAGTTCGCCCATGAGGATGAAGTCGCGCAGGTGGATAGCCTTGTCCAACTCGATGTTCAGGCCTCCCTTGGTACCGGGGATGAAGAGGTTCTCGTTGAACTCCTTGCGGATAGCCTTCAGGAGCTTCAAGCCCTCCTGCAAACCTTCCTTGGTACGGCCCATACCCACGTGCTCCCACATGATGTGACCCAGTTCCTTGTGGATAGAGTCAACGGAGCGCTTACCCTTGATGTTCATCAGACGGTCGATTTCTGCCTCAACAGCCTTCTCTGCAGCCTCGAACTCGGGCAGGTCGGTAGAAAGGCGTGCCCACAGCTTCTGGTCGGCCAGGTAGTTCTGGATAGTATAGGGCAGTACGAAGTAACCGTCGGCCAAACCCTGCATGAGGGCAGAAGCACCAAGACGGTTTGCACCGTGGTCGGAGAAGTTACACTCACCGATAGCGAACAAGCCGGGGATGGTTGTCTGCAACTCGTAGTCAACCCAAACACCACCCATAGTGTAGTGGATAGCGGGGAAGATCATCATGGGGTGATAGTACTCTACACCG
>JAGBYI010000174.1 GCA_017628845.1 Bacteroidaceae bacterium | reverse complement strand
ATCTGAGCGAAAGTGTCAACAACAACAGCATGGAATCAAGGATACCGTAAACATCAACAGTATGGATAGAGAAAAGGTGTAAATCTTTTCAGCTAATGAAGCAAAAAAACGTCTACTGAAATCAGGAAAAGACAGTCCTCCCGAGGACGAGGGTCCGTCCTCCCGACGTCAAAGCCTTGTCCTCCCGAGGACCGGCCTTTGACGTCGGGAGGGCGTTTTTACAGATATTTCTGCAGAGAATGAGAATATCTTGTGGTGAAGGTTTGTATGGATAGGAAAAATATTGTATTTTAGCAACGTGCTAATTCGAAAAAGACGGATTTATGAGGCAGTATTTCAATGTGGCAGAGGTATACACCTCCATGGATAGAAGCATAGGTAACAGGCATGTGGACACAAGTAACGTGCCAGTGGAGGACCTTGTTGTGGGAAAGGATCTGGATTTCTTCGGACATAAACTGCATGTCCTCTCCATTGATGAGAAGGAGATTGCTTTCTCTTTCCGTGGTGTAGCCTACCGTTTGAACAGGGAGTGGCAGGTGATAGGAACTCCAAACTACTCAATTCCCAACGACTACATCATGGAGCATGAACGTTATGTGTTCTATTGCAGCAGTAATCCTTGTGGCAGGTTTGACTGGGAGTATGAACATGCTGTGGAAGTGTATGGAGAGATGTGCAGCAATACTCATGAGGGCAATATCTGGAAGAACATCCCTCTTGCAAGGAAGTTCATGCACTTCCTGAAGGACGAAACTCCTATGAGGGACGGTGAGATGACTCCGCCATACAGGGCACACTTGATATACCTCGTCCTGAACGGGCAGATGATTAGTGCTTTGGAAATACCGCGTCTGTATCAGTCCTATTGCGAACTGTACCGCTTGTCTTTGGATTTCGACTGTTCTTCCGACTACGAGGGCGAGTATTATGAGAATTATGCCAAGGACTTTGACAGGACATACTTCAAGACCGTGGACAGATACATAGATGCTCTCTGTTGGATAAACGACCCAGGCTTCTCCAAGCACGGCATCTCTGCCTGGAACCACTTGGGCATGCTGAAGGCTGACCCCATACAGGCATCCTACGAATGGGATGAGGCCATTTACGAAGTGGAACGGGAAATACAGGAGGAACTGAAGGATGTGCCTCGCGGCATGGGATTCTGCTTTGCCTACTGGTCAGCAAAGACGGCGGCTCTTGCCAGAAGGGGCATAGAGTGGCGCACTCCTGGCATAATGAACCCAGGGGTAATGTTTGATTGAGGTGGGCAAAAGGTTTTCCGTCGCCTAACGTAGTTTCGTATTTGTCTTAACCTGCAGATTATGGCCATAAAGATTAACACAGAACCGTGCGATGCTTCTCTCGTGGTAGGGCAGAGCCATTGGTGGGGATTTCCTGACTTGCCACAGGATGTGGATTGGCCATGCAATTCTGATGGCGACCATCTTACATTCATCTGTCAGATAAGGATGGAGGATATAAGGCACCTTGACCATCTTTCTGAATTGCCTGACGATGGTATGCTGTGGTTCTTTGCCGATATGGACTATTTTCTTGGGGATGATGAGGCCAGATGCGAGGGGATGGGAGAATGGTCGCAGGACTCGTTCAGAGTGATATATTCTTGCAAATGTACAACCCTATGCACACACGAACTTTACTGGGAAAGTGGTGAGCCTGCTGTGCTCCCGCCAGAAAGTGTTACTTTTGAAGAAACGGGGGAAACGGAGTACTGCCATAAGTTACTCGGTCAACCGGCCATGACAGAGGGATGGGAGAATGAAAATGAGGGCTTGCTCTCGTTGCTCCAGATAGAGGAGGAAGACCGTTGGCACCTTCGCTTTTTTGATTGTGGCATGGTGAACTTCATGATACCGTACGAGGCTATGCAACAACAGGATTTCTCCAAGGTAAGCGTGTGCCTACATTCTCTATAAAGGGGAACTATCCACCTTTAGCCATATCTCTGGCCTTTGCTCTGTCGGGTTTGCTGGTTGGGGTCTGTGGCAGTGACGTCACCTTTATTATATGTCGTGGTAGCCAGTATCTGTTCTTAACGGCATTTTGGCGCAGAGTGTCCATGTCTATTTCTGTAGTTGTCAGGTAGACCAGTGCCTGTCCCAATGCCTTGTCGTCTCTGTATGTTACCATCACATCGTCATGGCCTATGGAGTGCAGCCATGCTTCCACTTCCTCTATCTGTATCTTTATGCCGCCCGAGCAGACGGTGTTGTCGCGGCGGCCGATAATCTGGAAACAGTTGTGGTCGGTAAAGTGCGCGATGTCGTTGGTGAATAGCCTTTCCGGACACAGATGCGGTGCATCAATGATGAGGCAACCGTCCTGGTCCTGATTGAGTGTGATGCCAGGCAGGGGAGTGTAGTAGCCCTCGGTTATGCGCCTGAGTGCTATGTGGCTGAGGGTCTCTGTCATGCCGTAACTGCTCCAGACATTGATGGGCAGTGTGCGCAGTTCCTGTTCGAGTGCTTGCGAGATAGCACCGCCACCGATGATGAGGTGACGTATGCGGCATAGTGCTTCTCGTTCTTCTGGAATCTGAAGCGTGTTCCATACCTGCAGGGGAACCATAGCGGCAAAGTCAATGCTGGGCGGATTTCCTATGGCTGCCATGTTGGCGCTGCTGAGCGGATGACTGCTTGGCTCTACGGAGAGCAGTTCCAACCCACGCTCCAGGGCACGCACAACCATCATCTTGCCGGCAATGAAGTCCAGAGGCATGCACAGCAGGGCGGTGTCTCCTTGTTTGATGTTAAGGAAGTCGCATGTCATCCGTGCGCTTGCACGCATGCGTACCTTTTCTATATATATACGCTTGGGCACACCCGTACTGCCGCTTGTCTGCACCTCCATGCAGGGCGAGGCATCCTTCCATTGGGCAAGAAACTCCTCCAGTGTCATACTTCCTCCACCAGTGCTCGCCACATTTTGGAACCATGCAGTTCCAAGTCCATTTCTATGTTGTCGGTATACAGAAGACCAGTACCCAGGCCTTGGGGGAAGGTTATGTTCGGACCATAGACACGGGCGGCCAGCAGTGCCACATTGCGAAGGCCTATGTTGCTCTCCAGGGCACTTGTCATCCACGAACCTATACCGCGCTTGTTGGCCTCGCTTACCCATTCAATAGAACCCGTCATGCCACCGTGAAGGGTAGGCTTGATGACAATGTATTGCGGACGGATGGTGTCCAGTAGCAGACGCTTTTCCTCTAAGGTATTCACACCAATCAGTTCTTCGTCCAATGCAATGGGCAAGTGCTTCTCGCCCTTTTCCCTTGCTTCGTCTTGCAGACGGCATAGGTGTGCCATCTCCTTCCACTGGTAGGGGGCGATGGGCTGCTCTATGGAATGTATGTCGTATTGTGCCAGTTGCTTTATTTTCTGCTCAGCATCTTCTGGTGTCCATGCACCATTGGCATCAACGCGGAGTTCCAGCGTGTCCTTGCTAAAGCGTGAGCGGATGGTTTGTATGAGTCTGAGTTCCTCGTTCCAGTCTATAGCCCCTATCTTTAGTTTTATGCAACGGAAGCCCTGGCGGAGTTTCTGCTTCACCTGAGTGAGCATTTCGTCGTAGTCTGCCATCCACACCAGTCCGTTCATGGGAATGCCCACTTCGGAGCGTGCAAACGGGGTATCGTATAGCAGAGGGTTCTGCTGATAGTCGTACATTGCAGACTCCAGAGCAAAGAGAAGGGCAGGGTAGGGACGCAGGGTTTCGGCATAGTTGTCGCTTGCCAAAGCTTGTTCTATGAGACGTGCCACGTCCGACATCCGGGTATAGGCATCTCGGTCGGAACTGAGGTCGGGCAAGGGTGCGCACTCGCCCAGTCCTATGCGCTTGCCCTCCTCATCCCTGATGGTGATGATGATGGCATCGTGTGTCAGGTACTCGCCACGGCTGGTGCGTGCCGGTTTGCGGAAATGCAGGGTACGGTGAGATAGGGATATGTTCATGTCCTACGGTATATATGTGTCTCCCCACTCGGGCTTGCGCTTTTCCAGGAAGGCCTTGCCACCCTCCTGGGCCTCGTCGCAGAAGTAGTATAGCATGGTGGCGTCGCCGGCAAGTTCCTGTATGCCAGCCTGTCCGTCCAGTTCGGCATTGAGACCGCGCTTGATCATGCGCAGTGCTATGGGCGAGTGCTGCATCATCTGCTGGCACCATTCGATGGTGGTGTCCTCCAGTTGGTCGTGGGGAACAACCTTGTTAACCAGTCCCATGTCCAGTGCTTCCTGGGCGGTGTAGAGTTTGCATAGGAACCATATCTCACGAGCCTTCTTCTGACCTACTATGCGTGCCAGGTAGGAAGAACCGAAACCGGCATCGAAACTGCCCACCTTGGGACCCGTCTGCCCGAACTTGGCATTGTCGGCAGCAATGCTGAGGTCGCAGACAACGTGAAGCACATGTCCGCCACCCACGGCAAAGCCATTGACCATGGCAATGACGGGCTTGGGTATGGAGCGTATCTGCTTCTGCACATCAAGGACAGACAGGTGAGGCACACCGTCCTCGCCGATATATCCGCCACGGCCTTTCACGTTCATGTCGCCACCGGCACAGAAGGCATTGGTGCGCATCCATTCCTCTTCGCTCTGTCCCTCCTTGCGAGGAGAGTCGGCACCAGTAAGTATTACTACGCGCACGGTGCTTGAATCGCGACAATATCGCATGGCATCGCTCAGTTCCCATGTGGTGAGCGGTGTGAAGGCGTTTCTAACGTGCGGGCGGTTTATGGTGATGCGTGCTATGCCCTGCCATTCGTGCAGGAGTATCTCGCGGTATTGTTTTACTTCTTTCCAGTCTCTCATAACTTTATCTCTAATATCGTGGTTTCCTCTGAATTGATGAACTCCTGCATATTTTCCTCTCCTTCGAGGTATTTGATATTGTGAAGCATGGCCACATGCCTGGCACTGAGGTTGTGCTCTCCCATAATGGCCTGCCTGCTGGTTTCGTGTTCCTGCGGTACGGGCAGGGTGTTGAAGATGCCGCCACGTCCATCGTTGAACACGAGTATGTGCAGGTTCTGGGGAAGTGGCGATGCCCAGAAGGCATTCTGGTCGTAGAAGAAGGACAGGTCGCCCACAACGGCAAAAACCTTTTGCCATTGAGGTGCCGCCATGGCTATGCCTATGGTTGTGGATAGCGAGCCTTCTATGCCGTTGATGCCGCGATTGCAGAAGATGTAGGGCCGGCGTGAAGTGTGCTTCTCCTTGTCGAAATATTCCTTCAGTCTGGCATGCTGGGCAATTCGGACGGTACTGCTATTGGCAAGGTGAACCAGCGATGTGTGTGGGATGGTGTCGAAAAGTTCCCGTATCAGTGCTGTGCGTTTGTCGTTGGCAGACCTCTTCTTTTTCAGGGGTAGTTCCATCTTCTGGCTCTTCCTGCAGATATCTTGGAAGATGATGTTCAGGGCCTTGGTATAGTCGGATTTGATGACTGCTGTCTGGCAACCGAACAGGTCGGCTACGGCACCATCGTGACTGATGTGCCAATGCTCCTTGGGCTTGTTCTTGCGGAAGAAATCTTTCAACTCCTTGTTGACTATGTGTCCGCCCAGGGTAAGCACTCGTTCCACTGGTTTCATCTTGCTCCAATCTATGTCAGAGGCATTGGTATACAGGTCTGCTTCCTGATTGCAAAGGTTCTCGCCTATGACGGTGATGTGCGTGTGGGTCAGCCTGAGTATGTTGGGGTGCACCCTGTCCATGGGCGTGGCTTGTCCAAGAATGAGCACCGAGTTGCTCCAGTCTTCTGCAGGGACATCTTTTTCCAGTCCCCACGGGTCCTGTAGCGGTAGCAGTGTTTCTCTGTACTCAATCTTTCTTGCCCGGGGCAGTGCTTCTGCCGTAAAGTCGTAGATAGGTTCGCTCAGTGGAATGTTGATATGCACGGGACCGTATGGAAGTTTGTATCGTGCTTCGAGTACAGCCTCGTTCACCAGCCTGTTGGCATGCCAGATGTCGTTTTCTGGCAGGCTTGCGCTCATCTTCACCATCTTGCCGAGGGCTCCCTCCTGGGGCATTGTCTGTCCGTCCATCTGTCCTATCCACGCTTGCGGGCGGTCGGCAGAAACGAATATGACGGGGACATGCTGATAGAAGGCTTCACATGCCGAAGGGTAGAGGTTGGCCAAGGCCGAACCGCTGGTAACAACGACAACCGCGGGCTTGCATGTTGCCAGTGCCAGTCCCAAAGCCATGAAACCAGCACATCGTTCGTCGGTGGCGCGGTGCGTGCGAAACTCCTTGACTTGGCAAATGGTGTGCACGATGGGTGCATTTCTGCTACCAGGGCATAGCACGAAATCTTCAATGCCGTGTTCTTTTAATACGGCCAGTGCTTCGAGTATAATCTTGTTTGAACTTAACATATCTTATATTTATGACAGGGCAGCAAGCAGAGTGTCCATCTTTCTCTTTATCTCGTCCTTCTCCTCGGAGAATATGCTGTTTCGGGTCAGGCCGCCTCCTGCAAAGAACAGGGCCTTGCCACCGGGACGGATCTGCGCACAACGTATGTTCACGAAGATGTTGGTTTCCGCCCTTAGGTTCAGGGGACCGAGGTAACCGCCATAGTACATGCGCCGGTTGCGCTCAAACAGGCGTATGAAGTTCCATGCCTCCATCTTGGGCAGTCCGCACAGGGCTGGGGTAGGGTGCAGCAGTTCCAGTATTCTCAGGGGTGAAGTTGGCTTGTTGAGGTGGAATGTGTAGTCGGTGCGAAGGTGGTAGAGATGTCCGGCCTTGGAGGTGTATGGGCCTTGGCGTGTGATGCGTGCTCCAAGGCTTTGCAACTGGCCTTCTATGTAGTCGGAGACGATACGCTGTTCGTGTATGTTCTTGGCATTCCACTCGCCATGTTCCCATGTACGTGTACCTGCCAGTGCCATGGTGTGCCACTTCATGCCGTAGCCTTCAAGCAACAGTTCCGGGGTGCATCCGAACCATCTTCCTCCATGGCGAGTGTAGACAAGGTACACCATGGAGTTGGGGAAGCGTTCTGTGGCGCGCACGAAAAGTTCGTCCTCGTGTCCTGCTCCCTCCCAGTCTTTCAGTTGTGAGAAGGATAGTACGAGTTTCTGGTAGTTCTCCCTGTCCAATTGGTATTTGAAGGAACGGAATGCCACCTTGTATCCGTCGCTCTGCTCTATGTCGGCAGTTCTGTCCTCCAGTTCTATGGATGAAAGTGAGACGCGCCTATGCTTCCCCAGTTCGCGTGTTTCCAGGTCTATCAGTTCCCAGCCGCTCACCGCCACATCGGGCCTGATGAGCAATGCGGGAGTCTTGGCAGTTTCTATGAATGGTGCAAAGATGAAGCCCGATGGCTCGTTGCCCGGCAGCAGTGTGCCGGAATTGGCGTTGGATGCTCTGCTATGCGCAAGTTCCAGCGCTTGTGCCTCGCCACTTGTCTGCAACACCAGGTGAGGCTCCTTGTCACCAGGAAACCTGTACAGGGCAAAATCCAAACCGCTATCAAGCAGTCTTCTCACACATTCTACCATCACGGGCACTTCGTTCTCTATGTTTATTGTAGTTATTATAATGCCGCCCCCTTTGCTCTTTCTTGCTTACGGGGTGGAGTGGGGCAGGTTACAGTCCTATTCTTGCACAAAGTTATACATAATTTCTGAATGTTGGCGCTGCATTGCCCAATTATTTGAACCGTAGGTCATCAACTACATGCTTCGGGCATCCCAATGACTCGTTCACGGCCTCTCAGTACGGGTAAAATGCCGGCATATGCGTACTGCAGTTCTTCCGTGTACGTACTGCAGTCCTTCCGTGCATGAACTGCAGTACTTGCATATAAGGACTGCCCTCGCTATACGGTGCCAGGATGGATGCAATTGAATCAGTCAAACCAGTTGTATAGTTCTATGTACTTGTCAAACTCAAATTCTCCCTCCACGCCTGCTTTGTGCAAGGCATTAAGGACAATTTCCTGCTCGGCAGGAGACAGGGCGGTATCGCCATTCCTGCGCTCGAAATATGCGGTGCGCCCGAAATGGACTATGAGCATGGACATGAACTTCCTGTACTGGTCGGGGAACATCTTCTTCTGGAAATTGGTAAATCCCTTGGCATACTGCACGGATTTGGCATTGCGGAAAAACTTGCAATCCGCATTCAGGGTGCAATGTTGTGGATTAACGATGCGAAGATGTTCCTTTTCGCTCATCATCTGCGAATACGCAACCTGGCGGAGGCACGATGCTGCCATGGGGCAACCGGCATGCAGACATCCCGAGAAATGCTCGGGCAAAGTGGTGTATGTTTTCTTTGGCATAATGTAATAGTGGTATTTCCTCACAAAGATAAGGAACTTTCGGGATAGAAGCAAGGAAACATGTCTCTTTGTTTCTTGGCGCAAGGAATAATTGTAGGCATAATCTTTGATTATATGTCCCCAAAGTGCTACCTTTGTACCGATTTTAGGTAATCATTGGAACACAGGAACAGCCACCATGCACGGCACCAGTCACTTCATTATGGCAAATAGTTTAGAAGAATAAATAAATACCAAATAAATATGGATACGAGAAAATTGTTTCTATCGCTTGTTATGCTGCTCGCAGTGCTCTCTACAACTCGGGCGCAGCAGGGCGACTACTATGTAAAGTATGGTGCCGATGTGAATGTGACGCATGGCACGCACTATCCCAAGATGGTTGGTGTGGCCAATGTGCGTGGCGAGGAGCAGAAACTCGATGGCATTGCCTCAGCGCCCAGGTGTGCTGCTTACTTCGACAAGACTGAGACCGTCTTCAATGTGAAGAGTGGCGAGACCATCACTCCGCTCATCAGCATCAACGGCAGTTGGATGCACGGCTATGTGTTTGTGGATTGGAACGGCAACAAGCAGTTCGATGTGAACCTCACTGGCGATGGCCCCTACATCAAGGGTGAGGGAAACGAACTCATGTGTTGGTCGCTATACAATAAGAAAGGTAACGGTAATCAGGGTTGGAACAGTGCCGGTCTCTCGGTGAGCGGTGACCTGTTGGCACCCGGCTCGTTCCGAGTGCCTGAAGGTCTTGAGGTAGGTTCCACTTACCGCATGCGCTATGCCGTGATGTGGAACTGCATTGACCCCACTGGCAACTATGCCAACTTCATCAGCGATGGCGGTTCCATCATTGACGTCACGCTTCGTATCTCTGGCATTGCCAGCGAGGATGAGAAGCGCGACTACCCCATCAATGACTATGCAGAACCCCGTGTGGGCACCACTCCCGATGCGGCTGCCTGGAACGCCCTTGCCGACGGTTTGCAGGCCTCATGGGCTTCGCGCGACGAGCACTACAAGTTGCATGAGGTGCCCAGCCTGACACAGAAGGATGCTGCCACCCTCTGCGCATGGAAGGGCGAGCGTGCCAACATACAGGCGGTGCTCTATAGCAAGACCGACCAGGGCACACTCTCCGTGCGTATGGCGGAATGGAAAAAGAATGGTGTCGCCACAGGTATTGCAAAGGCGGGTGATGCCCGTTTTGTGAACTATGTGATTACCGACGATTATGCTTCATGCGGAAACCACAACATGAACCTGCCCACTTGGCTCGTGGCCGACGTGATAGACCAGGATAAGCCTCATGCCGTGCCTGCTATGGAGACACGTCCCATTTGGTGCACTCTGGAGATACCGCGCAATGCTGAGGCAGGCGAGTATACTACAGCATTGGAGGTGGTTAACGAGGCAGGCGAGGTTGTGAAGAGTCTTGCCCTCACCGTTATTGTAGACAGACACTCGTTGCCCGAGGTGAAGGACCAGAAGTTCCACCTTGACTTCTGGCAGCAACCCTATGCCGTGAGTCGCTACTATGGCGTGGACCGATGGAGCGACGAGCACTTTGAAGCACTGAAACCATACCTGCAGGCGCTCGGCCGTGCCGGTCAGCGCGTGGTATCTACTATACTCTTCTACGAGCCTTGGGGCGAACAGACACACGACCTCTTTGATCCCATGGTAGAGACCGTAAAGAAGTCCGACGGTACCTGGGCCTACGACTATACCGTATTTGACAAGTACGTGGAACTGTGTGCCGAATGCGGTATAGACAAGTACATCAACTGCTTCTCCATGGTGCCCTGGGACATGAGCTTCCGCTATTGGGATGAGGTCAGTTCAAGTTACAAGGCAGTACAGACAGAAACCTCTACCCAGGAGTACCGCGAGCTGTGGACCTCTTTCCTCACCGCCTTCAAGGCACACCTGCAGGAGAAGGGCTGGTTCGAGAAGACCAACATAGCCCTTGATGAACGTGGCGAGGCTGACATGCTTAGAGCCTATGCTATCGCAAACGACTTAGGCTTCAACATGGCCTTGGCTGGCAACTACCATGCTTCACTGAACGACAAGTTCCGCGACCTCTGTGCACAGCTTGGACAGGAGCATCAGTTCTCTGCCGCTACCATTGCCGAGCGCCGCGCCAAGGGTTGGGTGACCACCTTCTATACCAGCTGCGCTAATGCCGAACCCAACATATACAGCAACTCGCTTCCTGCCGAGGCTGCCTACCTGCCCATCTATGCCGCCAAGATGAACCTCGACGGCTACCTGCACTGGGCATGGATGAACTGGGACGAGCACCCCTTGACAGACAGCCGCTTCCGCAAGTTCGGCTCGGGCGACACCTACTGCTACTATCCCGGCAACCGCTCCAGCATCCGCTTTGAGCGCCTCATCGAGGGCATACACCAGTATGAGAAGATTCAGATTCTGCGCGAGGAGTATAAGGACAATGCCGACATGCTCTACAAGCTCAACACCCTCCTGAACCGCTTCAACAGCGCTACCATGGCAGGTACAGCATGTGCCGCTCTGGTCAACGACCTCGAAAACTTCCTCAATGGCGAGGAGGTGGAGGCTCCTGCCCCTCCCACCATAGCCACAGGCTACTACCACATGATGAGCAAGGCCACCGCACGTAAGGAGCATCTCTACAACGATGCTACCCATACAGGCAATGCTAACCGCCTTACCCTGCAGTCTGACTCCAAGGTAACCGCCAACAACGGTATCTGGCACATCACTTCACTGGGCGGTGGCAAGGTTGGCATCAAGAATGGCGATGGCAACCCTATCGTGGCTGGTGGCGCCAAAGGAACACTGATGGGTTCATACCCGGAACTTACCATCGGAAACACATACAAAAACGATGACGTCATCTATTACTACTTCGATGTGGCGCTCAACTGCGCTAATAACAACTCCAGCTACATGGTGGGTGGCGTAGAGCATCTCACTACATGGACATCAGGCCCTGCAGACGCCAGTGACAACCTGTGGCGCTTTGAACCCGTGAGCACTGAAGGCAAAACTATCTACGAAGTCTTCATCGAAGGCGATGACGATACATACATTGTGTACAACGATGGCATACGCACGCAACATTCCTTCAATGGCGGTTTCTTCATTGCCGACAAGGCCATTGATGCAACGCAGCTCACCCTTGCCAAACTGGGCGGCACGGCCCCAGAACTCCCTATCGTCGTAGACGGCAGCGCCATCAAGGTGGGCAATGTCACCGGTATCGCCCCTGTCACGGAGGGCATCACTGACATGACATATTACGACCTTCAAGGTCGCCGCCATGTCAAATTGTCCAAAGGGATCTACGTTCGAGATGGCAAGAAAGTTGTGAATAAATGAGCGCAAAACCTATCCTCAAATAGAATATTAATCATATAAGGAGAACAAAACCAAAAGATCTTCCCCAATCATCGCTTCATGGTTCGTTGTTTTAGGAACTATGGCGCAGGTGACATCTAATATATAATAAGGAAGGGAACTGAATCGTAAAGCAAAATTACGGACAGTTCCCTTTATTGTGTGTGCTACTCGTCAAGTTGTTTTAGGTGAGTTTCTGCCTTGTGATGAAGTTACGCAAATTTTACAACATAAACATAGCAAAGCCCTGGCTTGAGAAAGTCGGGGCTTTGTGATTAAAAAGAGGATGTGCCCATTTGAAGTGACCCCGAAAAGTTGGACGTTAAATAAAACGTTACTTATTAAATTCTCTATAGTAGTGAGCTCGGTATTGTGCCGGGCTCATTCCTTTTAATCTCAGTTTTATTCTTTTTGTATTATACCAGAGTATGTATTTT
>JAGBYI010000173.1 GCA_017628845.1 Bacteroidaceae bacterium | reverse complement strand
CTGGACCTTCAGGGCGACGTAGAAACCACCTTCTGTCTCCCCAAGCCCACTGGCGAGGAGGAGAAGTTCCTGAAGATTATCAACATGAGCCAGGTGCCCGTAGTATGGCGCGATGCCAACTACGACTGGATTAAGGATCGCTTTGTCGGCCACACCGCAGAGGACTACTATCGCTTCCGCGACCACCTCTATGCCGATTTCAACTATCTGCAGGGTTTGGACGACCTTGGCTGCATACAGTTTGCCGGTGGCTATCCCAGTAATTTGCATGACGAAATCAACAACTTCAGCATCATTTCAGGCGTACTCGCACGTAGCGAGGACTTTGACCTGATTCACGCACACGACTGGCTCACTTACCCCGCTGGCGTACATGCCAAGATGGTAAGCGGCAAGCCTCTATGCATACACGTGCATGCTACCGACTTCGACCGCTCTCGCGGCAAGGTGAACCCCACCGTATACAGCATAGAGAAGAACGGTATGGACCATGCTGACTGCATCATGTGCGTATCAGAGCACACTCGCCAGACCGTAATACACCAGTATCACCAGGATCCCCGCAAGTGTGTGGCCATGCACAATGCCGTATATCCCCTCAGTCAGGACCTGCTGGACATCGTTCCCAACAAGACTCCAGGCGAAAAGGTGGTTACATATCTGGGCCGCATAACTATGCAGAAGGGTCCCGAATACTTCGTGGAGGCTGCCGCCAAGGTTCTTCAGCGTACACGCAACATACGCTTCTGCATGGCAGGTAGCGGTGATATGATGAACGCCATGATTCAGTTGGCCGCAGAGCGTGGCATTGCAGACCGTTTCCACTTCCCCGGTTTCCAGAAAGGCAAGCAGGTTTACGAGTCCTACAAGAACTCTGACGTGTTCGTGATGCCTTCCGTATCAGAGCCCTTCGGTATTGCACCGCTCGAGGCTATGCAGTGCGGATGTCCTTCAATTATCTCCAAGCAGTCTGGTTGCGGTGAGATTCTGGACAACGTGATAAAGGTGGACTACTGGGACATCGATGCCATGGCCGATGCCATGTACAGCGTCTGCACCAACGAAGCTCTGTACAACTACCTCTCCGAAGAGGGCATCAAGGAAGTGGACCGCATCACATGGGAGAAGGTGGGCCTGCGCATACGCGAGTGCTACAACCAGCTCTGCGGACGCGGATACTTCAACAACGATGACTACCTCAACGCGGTAAAGAACATAAAGTAATAAAAGAAGCGATTACGCTAAACATATTAGAAATCAAAGATTAATAATTCAAGTTATGAAACAGATTTGTTTATATTTCGAGATACATCAGCCTGTTCATCTGAAGCGCTATCGTTTCTTTGAAATCGGCAAGGACCACTACTACTACGATGACTATGAGAACGAGCGCGCCATCCGCGATACAGCCGACAATAGCTACGTTCCCGCACTGACCACACTGCTGGAGATGTGCAAGCAGAACGATAACTTCAAGTGCTGTTTCTCTCTCTCTGGTGTAGCTATAGAGATGCTCGAGCAGTATGCTCCCGAGGTAATTGACCTCCTGCAGCAGATTGCAGAGACTGGCAAGGCAGACTTCCTGGCAGAGCCCTATAGCCATGGTTTGGCTTCTCTGGGTAGCGAGGAGAGCTTCAAGAACGAGGTTGCCCGTCTGGCTGGCCGCGTGAAGGAACTCTTCGGTGTAGAGCCCAAGGTGATGCGCAACTCCAACCTTATCTATAGCGACGAGATTGGTAGCATGGCTGCCGATATGGGCTACAAGGGTATCATCGTAGAGGGTGCCAAGCACATCCTCGGTTGGAAGAGCCCCCACTATGTATATTCATGCGCTGTTGATAACCGCATTTCTGTCCTCATGCGCGACTATAAGCTGAGCGACGATATCTGTCTGCGCTTCTCTGATAGCAGCTGGAACGAGTATCCCCTCATGGCTGACAAGTACATTGACTGGATTGCAAACCTGCCCCAGAGCGAGGAGGTTATCACCATCGGTATGGAATTGTGCGCCATCGGTATGTTCCAGCCCCTGAGCAGCAACATTCTGGACTTCATCAAGGCTCTGCCCGTATGCGCAGCACAGCGCGGCATTGGTTTCGCCACTCCCGCAGAGCTGGTTGAGAACCGCAAGGCAGTTGACTCTATCGAAGTTCCTTACCCCATGTCTTGGAACGACGAGGAGCGCGACATCTCTGGCTGGTTGGGTAACACCATGCAGCGCGAGGCATTTGCCAAGATGTACGAGGAGAAGCTCGTTGGCCGTATCCTGGCATGCAAGGACCGCCGTATCAAGCAGGATTGGGACCGTCTGCAGGCAACCAACAACTTCCAGTACATGACCACCAAGCCTCAGGCTGTGCCCATGCTGCGTAGCTTCTACGACAGCGCATTCGATGCCTTCACAAACTACATGAACATCCTGGGCGACTTCCTGAAGAGAGTGAACGATCTCTTCTCAGAGAACGTGGAGAACGACGAGCTGAACGCACTCTACACACAGATCGCCAACCTGGGCGATGAGCTGACCGTGAAGGAGAATGAAATCAGCGTTCTGCGTGCACGTCTGGAGAAGTTTGAGGCCAAGGCAGAGAAGGCCGAGGAACCCGCTCCTGCAAAGAAGGCTCCCGCTAAGAAGGCACCTGCAAAGAAGGCCGCTCCTGCCAAGGAAGAGGCTCCCGTAGCAGAGGAAGCTCCTGCAAAGAAGGCTCCTGAAAAGAAAGCTACCGCTAAGAAGGCTGCCGAGAAGAAGTAACCTTATTAAATATATTAAGGTAATATAATAGAATGGATGTAGTGCCTGCTCGCTACATCCATTTTTTCAACAACATAAACGAATACTATAGTATATGTCTACAAAAGTAAAGATAAGCACCACAATGGGCGATATCATTGTGCGCCTCTACGACGAGACTCCCAAGCACAGGGATAATTTCATCAAGCTGGCCACAGAGGGATACTACAACGGTACGCTCTTCCATCGCGTCATCAAGGACTTTATGATACAGGGAGGCGACCCCGACAGCATCGGTGCACCTGCTGGCAAGATGCTTGGCACAGGAGGACCCGACTATACCATACCAGCTGAGATTGTCTATCCTAAACTCTTCCACAAGCGTGGTGCGCTGAGTGCAGCACGTCTGGGCGACGACATGAACCCCGAGCGAGAGAGTAGCGGTAGCCAGTTCTACATCGTATGGGGACAGAAGTACAATGCCGGCCAGTTGAAGCAGATGGAGCGCCAGATGCAGATGCAGCAGGAGCAGGCCGTCTTTGACCGTCTTGTGGCCGAACATCGTGCAGAGATTATACAGATGCGCAAGAACCGCGATAGGGCAGGTCTTCAGGAATTGCAGGACCAGCTGAATGCAGAAACGCATGCCATCTGTCAGGAAATGGAAAAAGCGCAGCTCACCCCCGAGCAGACAGAGGCCTATACCACCATAGGTGGCACTCCGCATCTGGACGGCCAGTACACCGTCTTTGGCGAAGTCCTTGAAGGTCTCGATGTGGTGGAGCGCATCCAATCCTGCGAAACCATGCGTGGCGACCGCCCCAAGCAGGACATAAGCATGATGGTGGAGATTATTTCAGAATAGCCTTCTCCGTGTTTCGACAAGCACAATTTATACAAAGCGACGAATGTAAATTATGGAAAAGGCATTTGATTTACAACCTATAGTCGATTATGTAAGTAAGGATTGGATCTTAGGCCCCGTCCATGGTATTGAACACTGGAAGCGTGTGGAAAGGAACGGTTTGCTTCTGGCAACCGAAAAGGTTAACATCAAAGTTGTCCGCTTGTTTGCCTATCTTCATGATCACAAACGAATTAATGACGGATGGGATTTGGAACATGGACAGAGAGCCGCGGAAAATCTGGATAATATAAGACGGACTTTGTTGGCAGACCTTACAGACGATGAGTTCGGCATGCTAAGACGTGCGTGCATGGAACATACCACAACTCAGCGAACAGGCATACCGACCATCGATGCATGCTTTGATGCAGACAGACTGGACCTACCCAGAGTTGGATACAGACCCGACCCCATAAGAATGGCATCAGAACTTGGAGCACTTTATGCCAAGCACAACGTTGTGGCGAACGACTGCTCCATTTGCTACGATATCGTTGAAAGAATAAAAAACAACATGTAGACAACCTATTCATCTGTCCGTTAGCATTCCTGGCTGATATCTACATCGTACAACGGCATCCGAAGCACATTCGGGTGTCGTTGTTCATCTCAGTCAAATGAGAAACATGTCCTCACAGGAACAGCAAAATCCGTATTCTTAAACTCATAAATACATATTACCCAATACAATACGAAAACGTTTAACGATGTTTGACCATATTCTCTCTAAATCCAAGCCACAACCACCCTGGGAGGATTTTGATAACATATTGTAGGGTTTTTCCTGCTCTTATTATGCCATTTCCTCGATGCGTGCAAGAAAGTTTCAATAACTTTGCCATCAGATACGACAAAACTTTCTGAAAAGGAAAACAATAACTGACAACATAAGACATGGAGGACGGAAATATGAGAAGACCGACAATGTTAAAGAACATCGTTCTTAGCGCCATCGCATCGCTATGCCTGACATCCTGCAACCTGATATGGCAGATAGACGAAGACATAGATGTGCACAAGTCAATAAAATTTGCAGGACAATGGACAGGAGACTTCGGCATGTACTACTATTACCGCTATCAAGGATACACGTACACCTTTGATTCGTACGACACCGACATCGTTTTCTATCCCGAACACGATGGTGCCACATACGGTTGGGGTAAACAGGTTGATTACTATGAGGAAGGACCCTATACGTATATATACAATAGCTTTGATTGGGAAATCCGTCACGGAGTTATATACTTGAGATACTACAGCGATATAAGTCTGAACTGTTCCATACACGACTACGAAATGACCACAGAAACTTTCCGTGGGCACTTCGATGGCAGTACCACCAGATTCTGTCTATCTAAAATTGCAGACTATTATGACTGGACGGCATACGTAGACTACTACTTCTTCTACCGAAACAACAACTGGGTATGCTCACCGAGGCACGCAAGGGATGTTAATCCAAAAGACAATGCAGGAAACAGTAGTGCAGACGAATACAATGAAAAGGCCAGTAGTGGAGCTGACGGCATAATGGGATTCGGCAAAAGATTATGATTACTAATTACGTTAGTGGATTGGAACTTCGCGAATAAGCAACGAATCCAACTCTTCTCTGCTACCCCGATATACATTGCAATCCACTGGTCCACGGATGCCGGACAGTTTGCCGCAATCGGTATGTTGCCAAAAATGCCACTTCACACTCTTTGCAGGTTCGGAAACATAGTAGTGCGCCATCCAGAAGGGATATTCGTCGAAGCGCTTGTCGGTGAGTATGTCGCGGCGAAAACGATAGCTGCTATAGATGATGGGCTTCACGCCATAGTGCTTCTCCACCACCTTGAGCCACTCCAGCGCCATACGCTGTATCTGCTTCTTGTTCTTGCCCGAGGCCAGCCATTTGCGCTCGTCCTCAATGTCGAGCACCGGAGGCAAGTCGCCCTCTTCAAGATGTGCCTGACGAAGGAAGAACTCTGCCTGCTTCTTGGCAGATATGTCTGGAGTGAGAAAATGATAAGCACCTCTTATCAAACCGTTTCTGCGTGCCTGATAGAAGTTTTCATTGAAGTAGTCGTCCATCAGGGAGACACCCTCCGTAGCCTTGATGATGACGAAGGAGACGGGGTCGTTGCCCATGTTGGCATTACGGAGCCGTTCCCAGTCTATTTTCTCCTGATAGTGGCTCACGTCTATGCCTCGGACGGTGTATTCCGCGGGATATGTTGTCTCGCCATAAATGGCCTTCCACTGGAAACTATAGGGGTCCACGAAGAAATGGAATAGCACGAAGCAGTACAACGCCACCACTCCCACGCCGCCAAGCACGAAGCCCCACATGGGTATGCTGCGCAACCAGCGGAACAGGAAAAACCCACCGGTCTTCTTCCCCTTCTTGCGGGGAGAAGTCCGGCGGGCGGATGTTTTTGTCTTCCTTTGCTGAGGCATCAGGAATTACTTAGCCTGCTCCAGGGCAAGAGTCTTTGTGCACTGGTCGCAAACCTCTGTGGGACCCCAGTACTGAATAGGACCGGGATATACGTAAGCGGTCTGCTTTGCCCACTCCTCGCGATGAGCAGCGAAGAACTTGAAGGGAGCACCCTCGAGCTCAACGAGAGCCTTGCGGATAACAGGCTTGTTGGCACCGTTGCGGCGCTCGATATTCATCATCATGGTGATGGGCACACCACCAGCAATCCACTCAGCGGCAGGTGCGGTTGTGTTCTTGATAACGCTCATGTAGCCGGTCTTGCCGTTGGCAATCAGGCGGCTGGCGTTGTAGCCGAGGCTGTAGCAGTAGTCAGCATCGTAGTTAGAGGGAGCAGCGCAACGGCCTTCGTAGCCGAAGAAGTGGTGCTGAGCGCTGAACTTGCCAGTGTACTTGCCCTCCTTCTTCCAGGCAGCGAGCTTGCCCTCTACCATGCGGCTGAGCAGCTTCTCGGTCTCGATGAGAGAAACCTGTACGTTGCCGTGGGGGTCGCGGTCCAGGCAGAGCTGACGAGCCACGTCGGCGGGAAGAGACTCCAGGATAGCCAGGTTCTCGGGAGCGATGTTGCCCTTAACGAATGCAATCTGCTCCTCTGCACCAGCGAACTCGCGAGACTCGCCAGTAGCGGGATCGGTGAGAACCTCGTTCAGCTGCTGGATGAGCTTCTTGATAGCGGGGATGAACTCGATAAGGCCCTCGGGGATGAGAACGGTACCGAAGTTGTTGCCATCAGCGGCACGGTCGGCAACGATCTGAGCGATGTAGGTAACTACGTCGTCCAGAGACATTTCCTTCTGCTCGATTTCCTCAGAGATGAGACATGCGTTGGGCTGAGTCTCCAGAGCGCACTCCAGTGCGATGTGAGAAGCGCTGCGGCCCATGAGCTTGATGAAGTGCCAGTACTTGCGGGCACTGTTACAGTCGCGCTGGATGTTGCCGATGAGCTCAGAGTAGGTCTTACAAGCGGTGTCGAAACCGAAAGAGGTCTCAATCTGCTCGTTCTTCAGGTCGCCGTCGATGGTCTTGGGGCAACCGATAACCTGTACGCCATACTGCTTGGCAGCATAGTACTCGGCCAGGACGCAAGCGTTGGTGTTAGAGTCGTCACCACCGATGATAACCAGAGCCTTGATGCCCAGTTCCTTCAGGATTTCATAGCCTGCCTCGAACTGGCTCTCTTTCTCCAGCTTGGTACGGCCAGAACCGATGATGTCGAAACCGCCAGTGTTGCGGTACTCGTCGATGAGCTCGTCGGTGAACTCTACATACTTGTGGTCAACCAGACCGCCGGGACCCATGAGGAAGCCGTAGAGCTTGCTGTCCTTGTTCAGGGACTTCACGCCGTCGTAAAGACCGCTGATTACGTTATGGCCGCCAGGTGCCTGACCGCCAGAGAGGATGATACCCACGTTGATGGCGGTGTTGTTCTCGCTCTCGGCAGAAACGAACTCCACTACGGGCATGCCATAGGTGTTGGGGAAGAGGGCCTTGATCTCCTCCTGGTTGCCTACACTCTGGGTAGCAGCACCTTCCTGAGCCTTTACAGCACCCTGGAGGGCCTTGGGCAGCTTAGGCTGGTAAGCTGCTCTTGCAATCTGCAATGCACTTTTTTCCATTTGTCT
>JAGBYI010000172.1 GCA_017628845.1 Bacteroidaceae bacterium | reverse complement strand
TTGGACATTCCTGAGGAATAATAGTCACGAAGAATTAATAAGCGTTCTTCTTCACTGTAACGTTCGAATTTCTTTCTCATACTGTTTACACATTTTATTAATTGTTATCAAATGTGTCTACCTATATCAGTATAAGACAAGAAGATATTGATAATATGCGAAGGGGCGGTATGATGGCTGTGGAACGAACAATGCGAAAGTGCTTATTTTATTTTCATGCAAACAGTCCGGCTATTTTCTCCAGCCAAAGTCTGTCGGTATGATCAAAGGTGTTGAAGTGTTCGCTATCTATATCGAGCACGGCAACCACCTCGTTGCCACGGAATACCGGCACAACTATTTCCGAGCGCGAAGCACTGCTGCATGCTATATGGCCAGGGAAAAGGTTCACATCGGGCACGATGATGGTCTCTTTCCTTTCCCATGCCGTGCCACAGACGCCACGCCCTTTTCTGATACGCGTACATGCCAAAGGTCCTTGAAAGGGTCCCAGAACCAGTTCATCGTTTACCACACGATAGAATCCCACCCACCAGAAATGGAAGGTATCTGCCAAGCATGCCGATATGTTGGCCATGTTGGCAATATCGTCGCCCTCGTCCTCCAGGAGCGACACCAATTGGGGAAACAGTGTTTGGTATAGTTCCTCCTTGCTGTTTCCCTGGACAATCAGGTTTTCTGCCATAGTGTCCCTCTGTTTAGCAGCCCTTGCCGTCAATACTGCACGACGCTCCGTCTTCCGCCTTGTCGCTTTCCTGAGCATGTGTCATATCACCGAGGGATAGATATGCCTTGTCTTGTGAAAAGGTGATGCTGCCATCTTCCAGAACAAAACAGGGGATGCCTATAGTACCACGTTGGCGCACCTTGTCAAAAGCAGGGTTGTTGTCGCGCAACATCAGGAACTGCTTCAGGTTTCGTGCATGCTCTCCGATGTCTATTAGTTGGAAACGAGGATCATTCTGTGCCTGCTGTTTGATGGATGCACAATCGGGACACGTCTGCATTACAAATACTTTTATCATGGTTGTCTTATGTTTTATTTATTTTACGAATATTGGTTCCACAACAGATTCATCCGGCCATTTGGGCAGATAGAGCAGAGCAGATGGAGTACCGCCCACACCCGACCAATCTATGCGGCGCAAGGTGCCAAAATCAGGTTGGCCGAACTCGAAGGAACGTCCGTACAACATTATGGCTCCACGCAAAGGGTCCTTTTTCCAAAGTCCTCCGCCTCCCGAACCGTCTTCGCCCCAGGAGAGCAGGTCGTGGTGCAGATACACGTTGCCGAACTTCAGTACACCGTCCTGTGTGATTATGAATTTCTGGTACATGGGGTGATGAATATGGATGTTTGAACTATATTTTCTGCAAAAATAGCAATTTTACTCCATAAACAATCCTATAATGGCATATTTGTCATAAATTTGTCTCCATCTATGATAAAAATACGTGAGGTTACACCTGCCGATGCTCCACACCTGCTGGAGATATACGCACCATACGTGGAGGAAACCGCCATCTCCTTTGAATACGATGTGCCCACCCTGGAGGAGTTTGCAGAGCGCATATCGCGCATTGTCTGCAAGTACCCCTATCTGGTGGCAGAGAATGATGGCAGGATAGTGGGATATGCCTATGCCGGGGAGTTCAAGGGGCGCGAGGCTTTCCGCTGGACGGTGGAAACCAGCGTGTATGTGGAGCGAAGCCAAAGGCATGGCGGCATAGGGCGCATGCTATACGAGGCACTTGAGCATGAACTGCGCCAACGAGGATTTCAAAGCATGTGTGCGTGCATAGCGTACACAGAAAGGGAGAACGACCCACATCTGACAAACGATAGCGTGTTCTTCCACCAGAGGATGGGATTTGCCATGGCGGCACATTTCCATCGTTGCGGATGGAAGTTCATGCGCTGGTACGATATGGTGTGGATGGAAAAACTTATTGGTCTCCAAACCTAAAGCAATATCTTATTTTCCTTGCGTTGAGAGAAATTCTTGGCCAAAAGTGGGGCAAATGGCGTGGGAAACGAGCGTGCCCCAACAGGGCATCCCTTCACACAGGCACAGCATTTGATGCACTTCCCTGCCTCAACCGTATTATTGTTGATGGCACCCGTAGGACAGAGGCCGGCACATGCATCGCAATGCGTGCAAAGCGCCTCATCCACCAGAGGTGCAGAGGGCATCTGCAGGCCGTCCTTCATCCATCCCATCACCGTCTGCTTGAATAGCATCATCACCTGGCTATCCTGCTCGGGCTGTTCTATCTGCCGTGCATCTATAATGTCATCGGGGTGGTCGGACGCGAGTTTGCGTGCTATCCCCTCTCCGAACCTCACGGCACATGCCAAGTCCTCGGTATCGGGCCTGCCCACGGCAATGGGAGTCTCCGGAGTTGAATAGGAATGCTCGCCTATGAACGTTCCTGCACCTATGAGGCAGAAACCACGAGCACTGAGGAAGTCAGCCAGTTCCTCCAGGGCATGCTCGTAGTGCCTGTTGCCATACACCACCACAGCCACGGCAAGGGCACCGTTGCCCCGTAGTCCCTCCATCCTCTTCATGGCGGCTGGAGCCACATGGCCACCGTAAACAGGAACGGCAACAATAATCAGGTCACCTGTGCCATAGTTAGTTGCCGACGGTGTGCGGAAGGTAATGTCCGTGTGGCAGATTTCATTATGGCCAGTGCCTTGTGCTATGCCCTGCACTATCTTCTTTGTAGTACCTGTGGGCGAGAAGCAGAGGGTGTGTATGTTCATAGATGTCGTTTTATGTTTGAATCATGGACAAAGATACAGAAAAAGCATTGATTTATCTCCTTATTTATAATAAACATGCACAAAAGGTGCCGTTTGGCAATGGAATGTTGTATCTTTGCGTGGAAAAAAGCTAAATTTGGATGATACACCTTAGGGACATCAACAAGACATACTTCGGAGCACAGCCCTTGCATGTGCTCAAGGGCATAAATCTGGACATAGAGGAGGGCGAGTTTGTCTCCATCATGGGACAGTCAGGCTCGGGCAAGTCCACCCTGCTCAACATACTGGGTATACTGGATAATTATGATTCGGGAGAATACTCCCTGGCTGGAACAAGGATATGGAACCTGTCCGAGTCCAAGGCAGCATACTACCGCAACAGGATGATAGGTTTCATCTTCCAGTCCTTCAACCTCATAGGTTTCAAGAATGCCGTGGAGAACGTGGAACTGCCTCTTTACTACCAGGGCGTGGGACGACGGGAAAGGCATCGCATGGCCATGGAATACCTCGACCGCCTGGGATTGGCACAATGGGCAGAGCACTATCCCAACGAGATGTCGGGCGGACAGAAGCAGCGTGTGGCCATAGCACGTGCTTTAATTACCAAACCTAAGATAATCCTGGCCGACGAGCCCACTGGCGCTCTTGACTCCAAGACCAGTGTGGAGGTGATGCAGTTATTGAAGGAATTAAATCAAGACCAGGGCATGACCATAGTGGTGGTGACACACGAGAGCGGTGTGGCAAATGAAACGAACAAGATTATTCGTATACAAGACGGAATAATTGGAAATATAGAGATTAACGATGCTCACAACGCCTCGCCTTTCGGCATAAATGGATACATGAAATGATAGAACTCTTCAAGGAGATATGGGCAACGGTGCAACACAACAAGTTGCGCACGGCGCTGACGGGCTTTGCCGTGGGATGGGGCATCTTCATCCTCATCTTCCTGCTGGGTGCCGGCAATGGTCTGATAAATGCTCAGATGAAGCAGTCGGAAGAGTTCCTGAAGAACTCCATGGTGGTGTACGGAGGAATGACTACCAAGCCGCATGCCGGCTTCAATATGGGGCGACGCATCGAACTTAACAACAAGGACCTGCAGGCTACCAGTACCGCTTTTTCGGAAAACATCATGAAGACAGGTGCCTCGCTCTACAAGGGCTCTGTAGTGCTGAGGCTGGGCGCCAACTACATGGCCAACCAGACCATAGAGGGAACCTATCCCATGAGGACGGAGATAGACAAGATAATCATCGTTCACGGACGCTTTATCAACGACATAGACATCAAGGAGATGCGCAAGGTGATAGTATTGTCGCAGACGCAGGCAAAGGAACTTCTCCGCGAGGGGGATGCATTGCTGGGCAAGGACATTATTGTCAACGAGTCGGTGTTTCGTGTGGTGGGCATCACCAAGGACGACAGTTCCTCGTCCAATAGCGTTGCCTATGCTCCCTTTACTACCATATCCACGATCTACAACTACGGTCACCGGGTGGACCGTATAGAGTTCAGTGTGGCTGGTTTGGCTACGGCGGAGGAGAGCGATGCTTTCGTGAAGAAATACCGTGAGCGCATAAACCCCAACCACGATGCCGCTCCCGACGACGACGGTGCCCTGTGGATATGGAACCGCCTTTCCCAAAGCCTGCAGATGAGCACGGGCATATCCATCCTGCGCTCCGCCTTGTGGATAGTGGGATTGCTTACCTTGCTTAGCGGCATTGTGGGCGTGAGCAACATCATGCTCATTACAGTGAAGGAGCGCACTCGCGAGTTCGGCATACGCAAGGCCCTGGGTGCAAGTGCATGGTCCATCCTGCGCATGGTCATAGTGGAAAGCATGGTCATCACCACATTTTTCGGCTACATAGGCATGCTCTGCGGAGTGATTGCCAACGAATACATGAATGCCACACTCGGAAACCAGGTGGTGGATGCCGGCATCTTCCAGGCAACCATGTTCCTCAATCCCACGGTGGGCATTGATGTCTGCCTGCAGGCCACTCTGGTGATGGTGCTGGCAGGCACGGTGGCAGGATTCGTGCCTGCTTACAAGGCATCGCGCATGCGCCCCATAGTTGCACTTAATGCCAAATGACGGAGGAGGTAGTATGACGGAATTTTTCTTAGAGATACTGGACACCATATCGCGCAACAAGAGCCGAAGCCTGCTCACGGCCTTCGGTATCTTCTGGGGCATATTCATGCTCGTGCTGCTGATAGGTGGCACACATGGCCTGAAGGAAATGCTCAATAGTAACTTCAGCAACTTTGCCAAGAATGCTGCCACCGTATGGTCGTCACCCACCACCAAGGTGTACAAGGGGTTTGCCAAAGGCAGGGAGTGGGATATGGACAACAACGACGTGGTGCGCCTGCGCAATATGATACCCGAACTGGACGTTATCACTCCCCAGAACTATACGGGTACGAGATTGGCAGTATGCGGAGCCAACAAGTTCTCTGCCACCATATATGGCGCAGACCATAATTACAGGCATGTATGTATGCCGGAGATCAAATATGGACGATACATCAATGCCATGGATGTGAAATTGGAGCGTAAGGTCTGCGTTATAGGCAAGCGCGTGTACGAGAATCTCTTCCCCGAAGGCGGAAATCCTATTGGCAGCAGTATACGCATAGACTCCACCTACTATAGCCTTGTGGGTGTAGACTTCAGTCCTGGTGCACTCACTACGGGAGAGAGTGCCGAAGAGATCATTCTTACTCCTATCAGCGTGATGCAAAGGGTGTACAATTATGGCGACGTCGTTCATTTCATAAGTTTTACCGCAAAGGAAGGAGTAAAGGTGGGCGAACTTACCGACCGCATCCGTCAGGTAATTGCGCGCAACCACATTGTAAGTCCAAACGACGAACTTGCCATACGTGTCTTCAACACCGAAGTGCTCTTTGGCATCATGGACAGCCTTTTCAAGGGAGTTACCTTCCTCAGTTGGCTAGTGGGCATAGGCACCCTGCTTGCCGGAGCCATAGGTGTGAGCAACATCATGATGGTGACGGTAAAGGAGCGTACCGTGGAGATAGGCATACGCCGTGCCATCGGCGCCACCCCCAGGATGATACTGACACAGATTATCTCCGAGAGTATAGTGCTGACCGCCGTAGCCGGCATGATGGGCATACTGTTTGCCGTATCCGTCCTGCAGATGATAGAACTGGCAAATACCACGGACGGCGTCGTGTCGGCACACTTCCAGGTGGACTTCTGGACGGCAATCCTTGCCACCCTGCTCCTGTGCCTGATGGGCGCCATGGCAGGCATGGCACCAGCCCTTCGCGCCATGGCCATAAAGCCAGTGGATGCCATGAGGGACGAATGATAGCGCTCTGCCGAGTGACGCATTAATGACTTAGAAAATTAAATACAACGCACATATATGAAAAAGTATTCAAAACTCTTCTTTGCCCTCATTGCCCTGGTGGTCTTTGTGGGCACCTTCGTATTCCTGTGGCAAAAGTCTCTGCCTAAGGAGATTCGCTACAGCGAGTTCACACCCCAGAAGGAGACCATAACCAAGAGTACCATCATAACGGGCAGGATAGAGCCTCGCGATGAGGTGAACGTCAAACCCCAGATAAGCGGTATCATCTCCGAGATATACAAGGAGGCAGGTGAAACCGTCAAGGAGGGCGAGGTAATAGCCAAGGTGAAGGTGATTCCCGAGATGAACCAGCTAACCTCGGCACAGAGCCGCGTGCGCCTGGCGGAGATAAACCTCAGCCAGGTGAAGACCGACTACGAGCGCTACCAGCGCCTGTTCGACAAGCAGTTGGTGAGCGCCTCTGAATACGAGAAGATTCGCCAGCAATACAAACAGGCACAGGAGGAGAAGGCGGCCGCCGACGATGCTCTGCTCGTGGTGAGCGAGGGAATCTCCCGAAGCAATGCCAGTGCCAGTAGCACGCTTATTCGTTCCACAATCTCCGGATTGATACTTGATGTTCCTGTAAAGGTAGGTAACTCCGTTATCATGAGCAATACCTTCAACGATGGCACTACCATTGCCAGTGTGGCAAACATGAGCGACCTTATCTTCCGGGGCAATATTGACGAGAGCGAAGTGGGGCGCATACACTCTGGCATGCCCATGACTATTACCATAGGCGCCTTGCAGGACCTCCGTTTCAGTGCCGTGCTGGAATACATCTCGCCCAAGGCGGTACAGAGCAACGGTGCCAACCAGTTTGAGATAAAGGCCTCTGTATCCATCAGCGATAGCGTGCAAATGCGCTCGGGCTATAGTGCCAATGCCGAGATTGTCCTGGCTCAGGCCCAGGATGTGCTCTGCGTACCCGAGAGTTCCATTGAGTTCAGCGGCGATTCCACCTTCGTGCACGTGGTGCAGGGCGAAGGTGACAAGAAGACATACCAGCGCACCCTTGTGGAAACTGGTCTCAGCGATGGTGTGAAAATAGAAATCAAGAAAGGCATCAGCGCCAATGACAAGATTCGTGGTCTTCAGATAGTGGAGTAAACTGCTTTGAGGGGGCACATCAGAAGACCCTTGATGCCGATGACGATGCGGCTACAGTTAACATGGGCAGGCATTGGCGTATGCCAACATATGAGGAACTGAATGAACTTTGTATCAACTGCACCTGGAAATGGAGTGAACTGAACAAGGTTAAAGGTTACATGATAACAGGCCCCAACGGAAATAGCATATTCCTTCCGGCAGCAGGCATTCTGCAGGATTTTGACGAACAACCAAATGTAGGCGTGTATAGCGTGTACTGGTCAAATTCCTTGAATAAAGACGAACCATGTTTTGCAGGAAATCTTGATACATACAAGGATAACCACTATGTAGGCAAGCGAATTTATCGTTTTTCTGGACTTAGCGTAAGAGCCGTGATAAGGCAAGAATAACAGTTGTTGACATTGCACCATGAACGGAACATTAAAGCCAAATCAGATAGTTTACCACTTTGAGGGCGCAATGGGGGCATTGTAACAGAGAAGTGAAAAACAGGTGAGAAAAAGACAGCTTCATTAGCGCATAACAGCCGAATGAACGATTTGGGTTAAGACAGGTGAGAGTACAGCAGGGAGAAGGAGTATTGGTATATTGGTTGGCATATTAGCATATTAGCATATTGGTATATTGGCATATTGACATATTGGTATATTGGCATGTAGGGACGCAGCGTGCTGCGTCCGCATAATAACAGAGAAACACCTTTCGGACGCTGCGCAGCGTCCCTACCATCACATTCATATTTCCTTTCTCATTTCTCCTTTTTCCGTTCCTGCACAAAAAAAAGAGTCCTCCGGATTTCTCCAGAGGACTCCTTCTCTTTCTAAAAACGGCGGCTACCTACTCTCCCACGGGTGTGCAGTACCATCGGCGCGGACGGGCTTAACTTCTCTGTTCGGAATGGGAAGAGGTGGAACCCCGACACTATAACCACCTGAATAATGGGGACATATTGGACTCTTGAACGGTGAACGTTTAACGTTTAACGTTGAAAGTTTAACGATTAACGATTAACGATTAACGAATAGTTTTACGTTTTCCGTTTTCACCTTTCCGTTCAAAGCAAAGCTTATA